>JANTGW010000020.1 GCA_024762705.1 Sulfurimonas sp. | reverse complement strand
CTAATTTGGCAGCAAGTCTTGGAGGAAGTGTGCAGACAACATAGTTACATGTAAAGCTATTTGTTGATGTCTTCAGCTCAATAGTATCTTCTTTTTGTGAAATACCCTGAACCTCTTGTGAGTAAAGTATTGTCGTATGTTTTAGAGTATTTTGCAAAGCATCGATTAAAGCAGTAAGGGTTCCTTCGACTCTGGCACTTGGTGCTGATGGAGGCTGCACAAAAGCTTCTACTTTGTTTTTTGATTCATACAGAGCGTAGCCCTTTGTGTATTGCCCAAACAGCTTAAGGTTGAACTTTTTTATGAATTCTTGTATTTGCTTATGATGAGACCATATCCAAGAAGGCCCCATGTCATGACCGTCTATGCTACATATTCGTCCGCCGATTCTTTCTCTGGCTTCTAAAATCGTTACATCGTATATGTCTTCTAATAGGTGCGCAAGATAGAGTCCGCTAATTCCTGCACCTATTATTATAAGTTTTTGTTTCATTCATTTACTTTGATTTATTTGTATAAGTGTAGCCTATAAAAAGTTTAATATTAGTAGAATTTTAAAGGCATATATTAATTTTAAGTTCCAAAAAAAATTACTGAGAGTTTAGATACAATCACGAAAAAAAGAGAAACTAAAAATGACAAAGAAAACATTTGGACCCGAAGACCTCAATGTACTTGGCGGTTTTTTAGAACCATGCAGTCTCGACCCTCTAACTGGATTTTACAGAACCGGTACATGTAAAGTAACTCCTGAAAATGCGGGAATGCACGCTGTTTGCATATACGCGACTGAAGAGTTTTTGGAGTATTCAAAAAGAACAGGCAACGACCTTTCAACACCGATGCCAAAATACAATTTTCCGGGTGTAAAACCGGGTGAGAGCTGGTGTCTTTCCGGACCGCGTTTTGCGCAGGCGGTAAAAGACGGTAAAGCACCTCCGATCTTCATCCACTCAACACATCAGGCCATTTTAAAGCTTGTAGACTTGGAGACTCTAAAAAGCCTTGCCATCGATCTGGACGATTAACAAAAGACTATTGTTATTTTGTATACAGGACTCTAAATTTCGTATTTGATATATGAGAGTCCTCATTTATAAGCTCAAACTTTAACTCTTTCAATCCTGCCTCTTTAAAAAGGTCGACCTCTTCTTGTGCCAATGGCCAAGGCGGGCCTGAAGTGTTGCCATTGTGCTTGTGAGCCACGATTAGAAGTTCACCGCCTTTTTTAAGTGTTTTTGCCACTGCATGTATCATTTTTTCTCTAAATTCTCTTGGAAGCGACTGAATCGTTAGTGCTTCAAAGACAAAGTCAAAATGTTCATCATATCTTTGGGGCATATCAAAGATATCCTGCTTTACAAACTCTATGTCAGCATCATTAAAACGCTTCTTAGCCAAATCCAAAGCCGTTTGTGAAACATCAATGGCCACAACATGATAGCCTGCTTTATAAAGCGCATAAGCATCATCACCCAAGCCACAGCCTATGACTAGAGCATTGCCTTTGTGCTCTTTTTTATCATCCAAGTATGTTTGCAGCAACGGGTTCACGTCTTGTCTTGCCCAGGGAATATTGTCGTGGTTGTCTTGATGTTGCTTATACAGCTCATCGAACCATGCACTTGCTTGATTATGCGCTTTCATTGTAGGAACTCCTCTGTCTGTTCAAAATATCTCTCTATGTCATCAAAACTATGACTTCCGCCCTCTTCTATGACCAGAGTTGCCTTACTGAATTTTTTTGCCGCCTCTTTATAGTTGAGTGTTTCATCTCCTTTTTGGAGTAAAAGCATAAAGTTGTCTTGCTTAAGTTCATGCACTTCATACTTTTTAAGCATCTCCAGATGTGATTCTCTCCACTCAAAGCTGCTCCCGTCATAAAAACTCTGCATGTAGCCCAAGGTCTTTTGCAAAGTGATATATGGATAACAAGAAGGGTTTATGAGCACTGCTTTTAAATCATATTTTTGTGCAAGATAGGTCGCATAATAACCGCCTAATGAGGAACCCATCAAGCTGATTGTTTCTTGTGAATTTTCTATGATCTCTTCAAGTGTTTGTATGGCAAGTTCGGGAATATATGACAAAGAAGGTGCCATGAATTTTTCATTTTTGTTTTTATAGTACTCTCTAAAAAGTCTTGCTTTATGACCTTCTCCACTGCTTGCAAAACCATGTATATAAATAATCATATTATTTCTTTTCCTTGTAAAATTTTTTGCATATCTTCTCTTCCCAGTGCATACGCTTTGTCTATATCTTTAAATGAAAATACTTTTATGTCCAATAGTTTTTCACTACAAAGATATACATCACAAAGCTCTTTTTTAACGATGTATTTTGACTGCCAGGCTGTATGTATGTTCTTTTTCAGCCAGCCTATCATGGTTTTTGGTACCTTTTTATGTTTTGGAAAAAGATTTACTCCGATTATTGGGTAATCATACTGCTGTAACTGTTCAATCGGAAAGTTGTCAACCAGTCCGCCGTCCACTACAAGTACACCGTTTACATGTACTGGAGAAAACAACGGTGCTATCGAGCAAGATGCCAAAACTGCCTCTTGAAAACAATTGCCTTTATTATAATATATAGCAACTTCATTTACAACATCACAAGCGACAACACTCAAAGGAATATCGAGCTCTTCAAAATTTTCCCTGTCTATGAGTTTTTTGACAACTGCATTGGTATGATCGAGTTTAAACAGATATCCTTTTCCTAAAGAAAGCTTGAAAACAGAGCGAAACTCTTTTGATTTTATAACTTCAAAAATATATGCAGCACTTTTTCCACAAGCTAAAGAAGCACCTATAAGAGCTCCGGCACTTGTACCACTGATGGCTTTAATCTTTATACCGCTTTCTTGCAATACAGAAACAACTCCCAGATGATAAGCCCCACGCCCTGCTCCACCTGATAGGCAAAGTGTTATTTCTCTTGGAAATCGATAATTTTCCATTCGCCCTCCAGCGTCTCTACTATGGCAGTACAGCTCTCGACCCAATCTCCACAGTTTAGGTACATAACGCCATCTATATCGCGTACTTCCGCTTTATGTATATGTCCGCAGATTACGCCGTCATAATCATTATGTTTTGCATGCTGGGCTAAAATACCTTCATAATCAGAAATGAATGATACGGAAGATTTTATACTGTCCTTGGCATATTTTGAAAGTGACCAGTATTTTTTAATGCCAAATACACGTCTTAAGAAGTTTACCACACCATTTAGATGTAAAAGTAAATCATATCCATAATCACCTAAAACAGCCAACCATTTTTTAGTCATTGTTATAGAATCAAAAAAATCTCCATGCGTCACTAAAAACCTGTTTCCTTTCAAGTCTTCATAATCCATTTCATTTTCTATTTTGAGTCTGTCACCCAATATGATGGGAATAAAAGGTCGCAAAAATTCATCATGATTTCCTGCTATAAAGTAGACATTCGTTCCTTTTCTTGCTTTTCTCAATATTTTTTGGATGACATCAGAATGTGACTGCTTCCAGACGAACTTTCTTTTTATGGCCCAACCGTCTATAATGTCTCCAACCAAATACAAGTTTTCAGACTCATAGTCTTTTATAAATTCCAATAAAGTCTCTGCTTTTGAAAAACGTGTTCCTAAATGAATGTCCGAGATAAATATAGACCTTACTTTTATGACTTCCTGCATTTTATAAAACAACCTTTAATGATTTATGCAAGTATAATAGTCTAGTATTACAAAACGGTCACAACATTTACAACAATTTTTCCTGACCCAGCCGATAAAGGGCAAAATCATATTTTAACGGGTCAGACTTATCAAAAGTTTTGAGTTTGTTTGTCAGCTCGATTGCCGCCTCCAGGTCATACGTTTTACGTTCGAGCAGTCCTAAACGCAGACTGACATTATAAGTATGTGTATCTAAGGGCATAATCAGATCAGATTTACTGACATTTTTCCAAAGTCCCATGTCAATATTGTCATCTCTAACCATCCAGCGCAAAAACATCATCCAACGCTTTAAGGCTCCTGCACCTTTCGTTTTTGTTGTCACTTTTCCTACTAAGAAACTGTAACCGCGTGAATCGTACTCATACAGTGAACGAATTTGAGCTATAAGTGCATTTACTCCATCAAGTATAGAGTCTTGCTTTTTATAAGCATTCATAAATACTTCTTCAAGCGTTGTAGCGCTATGCAGCCGTTTAAGCGCTATGAAAAGAGCGGCGATATCTTCACTTTTTTGAAATCTATAGTAATGGTTACAAACTGCTTTTTTAATTTCCTCATCACTTTTTTCTAAAAGGGAGAAATCGAGTGAGTCAAGAAATTTGACTATTTGGTTCACATTTCCATAGGCAAAAAGTGCGCATATCAAAGATATAGCAGGGTCATTGTAACGTTTTGCAACTAAAATCGGGTCAAGATTATCTTCGTTTATTTCATCTTTATTGTTACGCTTTGCAACTTCAGCGTCAAGTCTTTTTTTTATATCCACTATATGCCTAGCTGATAAAGTTTTTTTCTCTCGCTTGAGCCTGCGATATTAAGCTGTTTTCTGTATTTTGCTATGGTTCTTCGAACCATTTTGACCTTGAATTTTTCTTGTATCAAGTCCAGCAGTTTCATGTCACTCAAAGGTTTCTCTCTGCTTTCTTCTTTTACAAGACCTACCAGATACTCTTTTATAGCAGCATTACTCACATCTTCATCAATGGCCGTTGTAAAGAACTCTTTCATGGCTAATATACCCCTGTCACAGGCGATATACTTGTTTGCAATGGCACGCGAGATCGTTGATGGATTATGCCCAAACTCATCAGCCAAAGTTTTAAGCGTCAAAGGCATAATTTGTCCGCCTGTAAAGAACTCGTACTGATACTCGACTATCATCAGCCCTACTTTGTAAAGTGTTGCCTTTCTCATATCAAGAGCATCTACGAGACTTTTAGCTTCTTTGATTTTTTGCGTGACAAACTCATGTTCTACACCATAAGAAGTGTCGATATTTATAGTTGGATAGTAAGCGTCATTGAGTTTGACTTCTATTTGCTGTTCGTCATTAAAATATATCATCAGATCAGGTACTATCTGCGCTGATTCTTCCTGATACTCTATATTTGGCGGGTTTTTAAATGTTGAAAGTACATGCATTACTTCACTAAATGATTCTTCTTTTGAATAGCTATGTATATTTTGCATATCATTGATGATTGTGACGGCTAGATTGTATGCATTATCGCTGATGTCACTATTATCAAGCTGAAACAAAAAAGACTCTGCCAGATCTTTTGCAGCGATACCTACAGGTTCTATATGTAAGAAGCGTAAACGAATCTTTTCAAAGGTTTCTTCGTCTATGTTGTTTTTTTGACAAAACTCTTCTGTATTGCCGTCATAATAACCATACTCGTCTAAGTTTTCAACTACGAAAGAAGCAATTTTCTGTGATATTGGCGTAGGAAAAAGCGGAGCACCGAGTTGTTCATCCAAAACATCAAAAAGCGTTCTGTTTTGAATTGTCAGTGCTTCTATCTGCTCTGTTCTTGAGTTACTTACACCGCGTGAAATGATCTTTTTTGGAATTCTTTTTTCAAAATCTTCCTCATAGCCTGATTTTACCTCTATAACGGGATTCGCTTCGACAAAAGGGGCCATCGCCTCGCCTAAATCAGAGAGGCTTGAGTGAAGTATGGGAAGCCAGTTACGCAGAGTGTTGGACAATTTGTGTTTTGTTTCAACTCCCTGTGTCTGTCTTAATGCTCCCATGGTTTCATAAACTCCTAAAGTTTAAAGCTCTCGCCGAGATAATGTGTACGGACATCTTCATTTTGTCCGATTTCATCACTTGTTCCCTGGGCAAGTAGTTCACCTGACTTGATGACATATACCCTGTCGCAAACATCAAGTGTTTCACGTACGTTGTGGTCGGTAATCAGCACACCAATGTCATATGAAACAAGCTGGTGTATGACTTTTTGTATGTCCATTACCGCTATGGGGTCAACTCCGGCAAAAGGTTCATCAAGGAGTAAGAACTTTGGCTTATTGACAAGTGCACGTGCTATTTCCACACGTCGACGTTCTCCACCACTGAGGCTTATTCCTTTTCTGTAGCGTATCGGCTCAATATTGAACATATCCAGCAATTCTACGATGCGTGCTTCTTGTTCTGCTTTGTCTTTAATACCGACTTCAGCGGCAATCATCAAGTTGTCTTCAACACTTAGATCTTTAAAAATAGAAGCTTCCTGTGGTAAATAACCGATGCCTTTGAGCGCTCTTTGGTGTAAGGGCATACCTACAAGATCTTCACCGTCAAAATAGACTTTACCCTCTGTAACTTCAACAAGCCCGCATATCATATAAAAAGTTGTCGTTTTTCCTGCACCGTTTGGACCAAGCAGTCCAACAACTTCTCCACTATGGACTTCCAAACTGACACTCTTTACTATTTCTAAATCTTTAATTCTCTTTTTTAAATCTGTTGCTTTTAATGTGTGCATATTTTATACTCTCTCGCATCGTCTAAAATTTTTTCTATTTCTATTGTCATCGTTTCAATCCCGGCAGATAGTAAAATCTCCACCAAATCATCATTCCCCCACTCTATAAAATGCAATCCCGGTTTTTCAAGTTCTTCAAGCATTCCCAAAGATATGAAATGCTCAAGTCCATGGTTGTATATATCATAATGAAACAGTTTATCTCCATAGCATTGTTGCAGTGAAAATGTCGGTGAGGTCACATCATCATTTACTCCAAGTTTATTTGCTATTTTCTTTACCAATGTAGTTTTTCCTGCGGCCAAATCACCTTTTAGAATGACCACACCCTCTTTATACTCATTAGTCATATCATTCACTAATGAATCCAACTCATTCAAACCTAACTTATAGCTTTTTTTCATAATTTGTTTGATGTCTCTATAATTTGCCTAAGTTTTATTTTAGGCCTTGTTTTTGCTATGGCTTCACGCGCCATTTCAAGTCCATCTTGAATATCCCGTGCCAATCCATCTACCATTAATGATGCCGCAGTATTGATAAGCACTATGTCTCTTTGGGCATCTGTTGCACTGTCATTAAAGATGTTTTGCAAAATATTTGCATTTACCTGCGCATCTCCACCCATTATAGCTTCAAGAGGCGCTTTTTTTATGCCGTATTGCTGTGGATCTATGATAAACTCCTCAGTCTTATCATCTTTTAGCGAAGAAGCATATGTCACATCACTGATACTGATCTCATCCATCCCTTCGTTTGAACTCACGACCAAAGCTGATTTGGCTCCATTTATCTTTAGTGCTTCGGCCATTTTTGGCACAAAGGCTTTGTCAAATACACCAAGCATTGATTTTTTCACACTGGCAGGATTTGTAAGTGGTCCGAGTATATTAAATATAGTCTTATCGGGAATACTTTTTCTCACCGGTACAATGAATTTCATAGCGGGATGATGATTTTGCGCAAACATAAATGTAAAACCGGTCTCTTCTAAAAGTTTGGCACTTTGTTCTATGCTTAAGTCCAGTCTCACACCGAGCGCTTCAAACATGTCTGCACTACCGCTTTTTGAAGTTATGGAGCGGCTTCCGTGCTTTGCAACGGTTGCCCCGCAAGAAGCAGCAAGTAGTGCTACAGTTGAAGAGATGTTAAAGCTTCCTATTTTATCTCCTCCGGTTCCTACGATATCTAAAGCACTTTCTCTTAGTTCATTGGAAATCGGTAAAGGAATGGCAAAACTGCGCATTACATGTGCAGCGGCTGCAATAACACCCACAGGAGTACTTTCATCAAGTTTCATACCTACGAGGAAATTCCGCATCTGCTCATCATTCATCTCATGGTTAAAAAGTGCTGTGAATTTTTTTGTGGCTTCATCATAGGTCATGAAACTTCCTTTATATAATTGTCTTGCAAGGATTTTGGTGTTGATTTTGTTGTTGGAATCTGCAGTACTTCATATTTCTTTGATTCGTTGAGGTAATTAATGGTGATGATACTGCCAACTTCTACATTTTTACTGGCCTTTGCTACAACGCCGTTTATCTCGACTACGCCATTATTTAGCATATCCTGTGCTACTGATCGTCTTTTTGTAATATTTACCGAGTTTAAAAATTTATCTATTCGCATAAACCTTTGACTTCCCATTTAAAAAATAGTAAATATTTACTATTTTATATAATAATTTTGTTTATTGTAGACTAATAAAACTGAAAACAATGTAAGAGAAGAAAGAAGTTGGAACATTTTTTGCATTATCTACTGCTTCTGACCAATATTTCAAATTCATCCCTTAAAAGCGGTTTAGAAAAAAGGTGCCCTTGATACAGATCGCAATCCATATGAATTAAGTAATCTTTTTGCTCTTGTTTTTCCACACCTTCAGCAATTGTTGTAAGGTTTAAATTTTTTGAAATATCTATGATACTTTTTACCAAAGAAGCCTGTTGTTTATCCTCAAGTTTTGCTATAAAAGACTGATCTATTTTTAATTCAACCACAGGAATATCGCGAATATAGCTTAATGATGAGTATCCTGTTCCAAAATCATCTATAGAAAAATGAATATTAAACTTACTTAGCTCTTTTATGATTTTAATAAGTCTTTTTAAATCCTCAGATGTACTCGTTTCAGTGATTTCAAAAATCAATTTTGTACTAAAGTCAGCCATATTATACTGTCTATACAAACGCTCAACAACTGAAATAAAATCTTTGTTTAAAAGTTGTCTCACACTTATGTTTATAGACATTTGATGCAAATGCAAGTCCATGCTTTCCCATCGTTGAAGTGTTTTTATAGCTTCTTCCAAAATATATTCACCCAGCTCTATGATGTAGCCAGTACTTTCAGCTACACCTATGAATGTCTCAGGACTTACCATTCCGAGTGTAGCATTGTTCCATCTTGTAAGAACTTCACAACCGACAATATTATTTTTGGCATTTACTTGAGGCTGGTATTGTAAATAAACTTCATTTTTTTCTATTGCGAAATGAAGTAATCGCTCTATTTGTAATTTATTTTCTATGAGTTTACATAATTCGTCATTGAAGATGATCACATCATCTCTGCCATTGCTCTTAGCCTCATACATCGCAATGTCAGCTTCTTTTAGAAAATCATTTGCGTTGAGCTTTGGATTGTTTATGATACTTACACCTATACTTGAACTTATATGCAGGGTACTGTCTTCTATAAAGTAAGTTTCCTTTATAGTTTGTAAAATCTTATTTGAAAACTCTTTTGCCTGAATCAGACAGGTATCTTTGCTATCAAAGGCACTGCTTAATATACAAAACTCGTCTCCGCCTAACCTTGCAACTATATTTTTATATTTCTCAGAAAGCTCTTTTAGCCTTTGCGAAACCTCTTTGAGTAGTTTGTCGCCTACATCATGCCCCAATGTGTCATTGATTGTCTTAAAGTAATCCAAGTCAATAAGGAGCAGGTAAGTGTATTTATTTACATTTTCTCTCACTGAGCTGTCTAAGTGTTCAATAAAAAAGCGCCTGTTACCAAGTCCTGTCAAGTAGTCATGATAGGCCTGAAATTTGCTTTTAAGTAAATAATCATGTGTATTCTTTGCAGCATACAAAAGAACAGAACTCAGTACAATACTAAAAAATGCCAAGATATAAGAGTAGATTTCGCCAATAGCAATAAAATAAACAACAAGAGGCAGCGTTAGAAAAACTACTGTCGTTAAAACAAGTCTTTTTTGTGAAGCAAGGATCGTTGAAGCTACCACCGTACTTCCTATCTGTGTTGCTACTGCAATATAGTGCGCAGTTATATCATCTTTAGATATATAATATAAGAACATCAGTGTCCACAAAGAAAAATATATGAACATAAAATATCTTACCTGCTGCAGCCATATATCTTTTTGGTTTATAGTCATATTTGGAGAATATTTTTTATAAAGGCTATATCCCCATACAGATAAAAGTAAAAAAAACAAGAACCATGAAATTTCAACACTACTTGAGCCATACAATAAACTCATAATAATATAGCCTGGACCTGTGCCCAAAAATAGCACTATGATAACAACTATTTGCTTATGCATAAAGTTGTAAAAATTAATATTTTCATTCATGCTTTAAAACCTTGTCAGATATATTGTTATTGTATCACAATATCTTACATTTCACAGCAATTGCTTCTTTTCAGTCAATGCTTTAAGTAAAGAGTTTCTCATTGACATATATGCCTTTTCATTTTGAGCTATGATTTTTTTCTCTTTTTTGAGCTCTTTTTCTAAGGTTTCAAGCTCTTTTTGCAAATGAGAATATTTGACAATTTTATTCTTACTTACAGAGTATTGGGATATTTCCTTTTTTTGCTGTAGTATTTTCTCTATATTACTTTTAATTTTAAGGATATCTCTTTGTAGTTTTTTATCTTCGCTTTCATCAGTTGAAAGCTTTAAAGAATCATGATGTTTTTCCAGCTCAAGATGTTGTTCTTGATACTCTTCTTCAAGTTGGGAAAACTTTTCAACAAGTGCAGAGT
>JANTGW010000019.1 GCA_024762705.1 Sulfurimonas sp. | reverse complement strand
CATTACGAAAGATTCTTTAGATGCAATCAGGTATCTAGAAAGTAGAAAATCTTCGCACTAATTAAATATAAGTAATTCTTAATTAAATTATCAAGCTAACTTTAAGTAGGTCTGCTCTAAAATAAGGCTTAAGAATTTAGTAACATATAAAATATAAGTTTCTTGAAAATCAAAGGAGAAGTCATGCTAGAGATTAGATGGCATAGTCGTGCGGGTCAAGGTGCTGTTACAGGTGCTAAAGGTTTGGCAGATGTTATTTCTACAACCGGTAAAGAAGTGCAGGCATTTGCATTTTACGGTTCTGCAAAACGTGGGGCAGCTATGACAGCATATAACCGTGTTGATGATAAAGTAATCATGAATCATGAAAAATATATGGAGCCAGACTATGTCTTTGTGATTGATCCGGCACTGGTTTATACGACTGATGTGACGATTAACGGAAAAGAAAATACAAAGTATATCATTACAACACATATGAATACTCAAGAGCTCATTGCATCACAACCAAAGCTCGAAGGCAAGGAAGTATATACGGTAGATTGTATTAAAATTGCACAAGAGACTATTGGTCGTGCTATTCCAAATACACCTATGCTTGGTGCTTTTATGAAAGTATCCGGAATGTATGATATTGAGTTTTTCAAAGAAAGCATGCAGAGAATCCTCGACAAATTGCCTAAAAAAATTGTTGATGCAAATATGATCGCGATTCAGCGCGCATACGATGAAGTAAAGTAAGGAGCTAAAAATGCCAAATACAGGTTGGGATGAATTTGAAATCGGAGCTATGCTTCGAACATTTGATGACGTAGTAGATAATGTTGCCTCTATACCGCAAGAAGACCGTCCATATTCACAAAACAGCTCTTTTACTGCGAGTGTTGCTGACTGGAGAATACAAAAGCCTGTTTTTAACAAGGACTATTGTATTGACTGCCAATTTTGCTGGGTGTATTGTCCGGATATTTCGATTATTTCAAGAGACAAAAAAATGTTAGGTATTGATATGGATCATTGTAAAGGGTGTGCAATTTGCGTTGAGGTTTGTCCGACAAATCCAAAATCACTTTTAATGTTTCCAGAACAGGCTGATGAAGAAGTGGAAATTGCTAATTGGCCTGCAAAACATGGGAAGGAGAGCTAGATGGCATTTGATAAAATGGAATTAAGAGATATCGAAGTATGGGATGGAAATTATGCTGCAGCACAAGCTATGAGACAATGCCAGATTGACGTTGTCTCTGCGTACCCGATTACACCATCGACTCCAATAGTTGAAGGATATGCAAAATTTTTGGCAGATGGTTACATTGAGGGTGAATATATAATGGTGGAGTCAGAACATGCTGCTATGAGTGGGTGTATAGGTGCTTCCGCTGCAGGTGGACGTGTTGCTACAGCTACATCAAGTCAGGGTTTTGCACTTATGGTTGAGACATTGTATCAAGCGTCAGGTATGCGTTTGCCGATTGTTCTTAATGTTGTAAACCGTGCTCTTGCAGCGCCTCTTAATGTTAATGGAGACCACTCAGATATGTATCTTGGGCGTGATTCCGGCTGGATTCAACTCGATGCTTACTGTCCGCAAGATGCATATGATTTGAATTTCATAGCATTTAAAGTAGCAGAAGATCACGATGTCAGACTTCCATGCATGGTGCACCAGGATGGATTTATGACTTCTCACACAGCACAGGGAGTACATACTTTAGATGATGATACTGCTTATGGCTTTGTCGGTGAATTCCAACCTATGAATGATATGCTGGATTTTGAACATCCGGTAACACATGGGGTACAGACTGAAGAAGATTGGCACTATGAGCATAAAGCGCGTCAGCATCATGACCTGATGACAAAGGTATTGCCAAAAATTCAAACTGCTTTTGATGAGTTCGAGAAGATCAGCGGACGCAAATACAATATAGTTGAAAAATATGATATTGATGACGCTGATGTGGCTATTGTGTGTATGGGTACTTCTGTTGAGACCGCACGTGAAGTTGCTTCAGAGATGAGAGAACAGGGCATTAAAGCAGGTGTAGTAGGTTTACGTGTGATAAGACCTTTTCCGTTTGCTGAAATAAGAGATGCACTTAAAGACCTTAAAGCGATTGCTGCACTTGACAGATCTTCACCTAATGGTGCTCCAGGTATGCTCTTTAATGAAATAGCCGGTGCCCTTTTCAATACAGATACGAAAGCTTTACTTTCAGGATATGTTTACGGGCTTGGTGGTCGTGACTTGACAAAAAGACATATAAAAGATCTGTTTGTTGAGCTTCAAGGTAATGTGGATGCCGGTCAAGTTACCACTCCATTGCAACAGTTTATCGGTGTTCGCGGACCGAAACTACAATTTTTATAGGAGAAAACTATGGGTGAAATGAAAAAAGTAAAGAACTTAAAAGAATTTTCTACATCAGCTGACCGTTTTGAAGGCGCAAACCTTCTTTGCCCGGGTTGTGCACACTCTATTATCGTTCGTGAAATATTGAATGCTACAAACAATGACCTCGTTCTTTCAGCATCAACAGGATGTTTGGAAGTTTGTACAGCTGTGTATCCATACACGTCTTGGGATGCATCATGGATTCATATCGGTTTTGAAAACGGTTCGACTGCAGTTGCAGGTGCAGAAGCAATGTATAAAGCATTAAAACGTAAAGGAAGACTAAAGCAACCTGAAAGAGAGCCTAAATTTGTCTCTTTCGCAGGAGATGGAGCATCATACGATATCGGTTTTCAATGGATTTCAGGTTGTATGGAACGCGGGCACAATATTATGCATGTGGTACTTGATAATGAAGTCTATGCAAATACTGGGGGACAACGTTCATCTGCTACACCTATCGGTGCTTCAGCGACAACAACGCCTGCAGGTCGTGTATCTTACGGCGAAAAGAAAAACAAAAAAGATATGGTATCGATCATGGCGAGCCACGGTATTCCGTATTCTGCACAGGTTGCTCCAAACAAATGGAAAGATATGGTGAAAAAAATCCAACACGGTATGGCAGTTGAAGGGCCGGTCTTCATCAATGCAGTCTCTCCATGTACTACGGAGTGGAAATTTGATCCAAAAGATACTATACTGTTAACAGATTTGGCAACGGACTCATTGGTTTTTCCATTATATGAAATTATTGACGGGCATGAGTTAAACATCACATACAGACCGAAAAATGTTATTCCTGTTGAAGAATATCTTGCTGCACAAGGACGTTTTAAACATCTTTTCAAAGATGAATACAAACATCTTATTAAAGAGTGGCAAGAGAGAGTAGATGCGAACTGGGCGTACTTAAACAGAAGAGAAGAAGCGAGAGTTTAATCTTCACGAACTTCTAGCTTTCACGCATCTTATACAAAAATCCAACACGGCAGGCAATAGCCTAGCCTTAGTTGGATATTTTGCACAATCTGCATAAAATCTAAAATTTCTCTATCTCTGAACTTTCCTTTGGTATTTTAAATTTTTCAGAACTTAGACTTCAATATGGGCTAAAATTTATGCCTACTTTTACACTTCAATTTATCATCAAATTATTTCGCTAAAATACATGTAATATAAATCAAGGAATACACTCATGCCATTATTAGACTCATTTACAGTAGACCACACGATCATGCCTGCACCTGCAGTGCGTAAAGCAAAAGTTATGAAAACACCATGCGGAGACAAGATTACCGTTTTTGACCTTCGTTTTTATGTACCAAACAAAGGAAAAATGGATGGACGCGGTATTCATACATTAGAACATCTCTTTGCAGGCTTTATGAGAAATCATTTAAACTCAAAGAATGTTGAGATCATTGACCTCTCTCCTATGGGTTGCCGTACAGGTTTTTATATGTCAGTTATCGGTACACCTGATGAAAAGAGAGTTGCAAAAGCATGGAAAAAATCCATGGAAGATGTTTTAAAAGTCAAAAGCAAAAAAGATATTCCTGAATTAAATGTATATCAATGCGGAACATATAAAATGCATTCACTGAAAAATGCCAAAAAAATTGCAAGTGATGTGCTCTCGCATAAAATAGGTGTGATGGACAACAAAAAACTTCAATTAAGTAAAAAACAGTTAAAAGAAATCAATAAATAATGCTCTTACAACTGCCAATGAACTCAACGGATGTTCAAAACGCAGAGATAACATCTGTTGCAGAGGCAAAGACATGGGCTCAGCTTCATATAGAAGAGGGGCAATTGGTAGAAGTCTCTCATAGTGACAGATATGATGGTTTTGAGAACTGGTCTGAAGCAGTCATAGTCACAAATGACACAGAGCCTGTGATGGATTTTATCAATATGTCTATGATGGTTCTTGTTGCACATACGCAAAAAACTATAGATGAAATAGTTGAGGCATATTTATTTAGAGAACTTCACGATCTCGCATACTAGGAAGTTCTTTGAGTTTTGATGATGATTTTCATACGCTTACACTAAGCAAGGACGGTTCTTACACAGCTTACTCCAAAGAGTATGATGAGCACTATCACTCTACAAAAGATGGAGCTTTGCACGAATCATTTAAAAAACATGTACTTCCTGCATCTTTACATGTAAAGGATAAGCAAGAAGTTCATATTCTCGATATTTGTTATGGACTTGGTTTTAATACTCTGAGTACACTTGTATTTTATAAAAAACACTTCCCACATATTAAATTAAATATATACTCTCCGGAACTTGACGCTGCACTTGTTAAATCACTCCTTGATTTTAGCTATCCTGCAGAATTTGACAGTTTAAAAGAGATAATTAAAACACTCAGTATAAAGGGTGTCTATAAAGATGAGAGTCTCTTTATTGAACTTTTTCTAGGTGATGCCAGAGAATATATAAAACAGTTTGAGGATGCATTTGACATAGTCTATCAAGACGCCTTTTCTCCTGGAGTAAACCCGATTCTCTGGACAAAAGAGTATTTTAGTGATATAAAAAGAGCCATGAAAAAAGAGGGTGTTTTGACAACATATTCAACTGCACTCAAAACCCGTTTGGCATTACATGTAAACGGTTTTCATGTTTATATAAATTCGGGAGAAGATTACAGAAATGCGACAGTTGCTTCGTTGTCAAAATTAAAAGGTTTTGAAGCAGTGAATATGGAACATAAAATAGTTTGTAATCCGGATGTAAAACCGTTAAGTGATGAGAAAGTTTAGTTGTTTATAACATCCAAAAACTTTTTTCCAAACTGCGTGAATTTTTTTTCGCCCACACCGTTAACTTCGAGCATCTCTTCTTTATTTGTCGGCATGTCATTTGCCAGATGTTTAAGCGTTTTATCGCCAAATATAATGTAGGCGGGCACTCCAAGTTCGGCAGCGAGTTCGGCTCTTTTTGCACGTAGCTTTTCAAATAATGCTTCATCATAATCAAACTCTTTTTCCTGTTTGACTTTTTTCTCTTTTACATTTATCTGTAGTCTGGATGACTTGATATCTACTGTTTTGTTTGACTTTAAAACTTCTATGGCATCTTGTGTGAGATGCAGTACACTAAAATCACCTAAATGCAAGATTTTAAGCTCTAAAAGACGCTCTATTATGACAAACCACTCTTTTTTACTTAATTGTGTACCTATACCATAGACCGAGAGTTTATCGGCGCTATTGGCAAGCAGTTTTTGTTCTGTTGAACCGCGAAGAATATCAACAATGTAGTTTTTTCCGAAGCCCTGATTGGTTTTGTAGATGGTGCTAAGTATCATCTGTGCTTCTTTTGTAATGTCTTGACGGGTATCGGTTGAACTTAAACAGTTGTCACAACGCTCTTTACAAGGCTCAAGCGTATCGTTAAAATACTCTGCTAGCTGTTTATGAAAACAGATTTCACTGGTGGCATATTTATAGATTTTGTCTATTTTTTTATCAAGGTGGGTTTTGTACTCCTCATTTGTTATATCGGCCAAAAACCTTTTATGCTGTGCCATATCTCCAGCATTAAATAAAAGCAGGACTTCACTGTCTTCGCCGTCACGTCCTGCACGTCCTATCTCCTGGTAGTAATTTTCCTGAGATTTAGGCAGGCTCATATGCGCTACAAAACGAATGTCGCTTTTGTCTATGCCCATTCCAAAGGCTATGGTTGCAACCATAATGTTTATTTTATCATTGACAAAGATTTTGAAGTTCTGCTCTCTTACATGTTGGGGCAGTCCTGCATGGTAAGGAAGAGATTTGTAGCCGTTTACATTCAAAAATGTACTCAGCTCTTCGGCTTTTTTTCGAGAGCTTACATAGATGATGCCGCTTTCATTCTGATGTCTTGCCAAAAAGTTTTTTAACTGTGCATGGCCGTTGCTGATACGTCTTTGAGCAGATATAAAAATATTTTTGCGAAATACCTTTCCTTTAAGCAGTAAAGGATTTTCAAGACGTAGTTCTCTGAGTATATCATTTGTGACATTGTCGGTTGATGTTGCGGTAAAAGCGGCTATAGTTGTATTTGGAAAGTTGTGTTTTAAGTTTCCCAAAGCACGGTAGTCATCACGAAACTCATGCCCCCATTGCGAAATACAGTGTGCTTCATCTATGACAAAAAAGTTTACATGTAAGCCTCTGAGTAGCTCAATTGTATTACCATTATTTAAACGTTCCGGGGAAAGGTAGAGAAATTTTAAACTGCCGCTGTACGCCATTGCAATAATATCTTGAACTTCATCAAAGCTTTGTGCTGAAGATATCATTTGTGCAGATATATTTTGCGCCTGAAGCGCTGCTACTTGGTCCTGCATGAGTGCTATTAAGGGAGAGATGACAACAGTTATGCCTTCCATCATCATGGTAGGGAGCTGATACACAAGAGATTTCCCGCCGCCGGTAGGCAAAATCATCAGTAAGTCTTGAGAGTTTAAAATCGCATCAACACCTTCTTCTTGGAGTTCTCTAAAACTGTTGTGTCCAAAAGTGTCTTTTAAAACTTGATTTTTAATTATGATGCCTTAATAGCTTGCGTTGATTGCATCGATTTCATCCCAAGAGAGTGAAGTTGATTTCTGGTGGGAGATAATGTGTGCGACATAACGTGCGAACATGTCTGTTTCAACATTGACCTTGCTGCCTTTTTTGTAATTTTTAAAAAGCGTCTCTTTCATGGTGTGCGGAATGATAGTCAGTCGAAAACTCTTTTCATTGACATCATTTACAGTCAGGCTTACACCGTCTATTGTTATGGAACCTTTGGGCACGATGTAGGGAATGAACTTTGTGTCTACTTCTATAAAAACATCATAAGAGTTGCCGTTGTTTTTTATCTCTTTGATCGTTCCTATTGTGTCGACATGTCCTTGGACAATATGCCCTTCAAATCGGTCTCCCATTTTCATGGCAGGCTCAATATGGACTTCATGTTTATAGTTTTCTATGGCTAAAAGTTTTTGACTCTCAGGTGAGAGCTCTACGGCAAATCCGTCAGGATGAACTTTGACTACAGTTAAACAGGCACCATTAATGGCTATAGAGTCACCAATATTTGCTTTGTATTTTGCTCTGAGTGTAAGTGTAGAGCCGACAAAGCTTTTGACAGTGGCAATTTCACGAATTAATCCTGTGAACAAATGATTTCCTTAAAAAACAATTTTACCGTCTTCTTGAAGACCTTTGATGATCGCTTTTGCTTTTTCATGTCCTTTGTAAGCAGCTTTACGACACAAATCAAGTGCTTTGTCATTATCCATTTCACAGCCTATTCCCTGATCATACAACAGTCCGAGATTATAAAGACCTTCAGGCAGTCCACCGTCTGCTGCACGTTGAAAACAGATAAAACATCGTGTATCATTTTGTTCAACACCATGGCCTTCTTTATAAAGTGCACCAAGATTGTTAAAGGCTTGAAGATGGCCGCGTTTTGCGGCTTCTTCATACCAGAATGCTGCTTCTGAAAAGTTTTGCATACATCCAAGTCCACGTTCGAGCATGAGTGCGACTTCATACATGGCAGGCGGGACTCCAAGAATTGCTGCTTCCATATGAAGTTCATGTGCTTTGAAGAGATTGTGTTCAACTCCACCAACACCGTTTTCATACAAAATGGCAAGGTTAAAAAGTGCATAAGGCTGTTTTGCCCCTGCAGCTTTTGTGTAAAGTTCTAATGTTTTGCCCTCGTCTTTTTCACATCCCTGTGCCATCTGATGCATGTAACCGAGTGAAGTCTGTGCGTCGGCATTACCTTCTTCGGCCAATTGAGTGTAAAGTTTATAGGCTGTTTCGTAGTCACCTGCATTATATGCTTCGTTTGCTTTTTGTATCATAGTTCTTCATTCTCCGTACGAATTGGCTGTCTAAAGGTTGTTTGGTTGCCTTTTGCAGTCGATTTTGCTTTTCTTATCTTCTTTAATAGTTGTTCTTTGGTATTAAGGTGCTCATTTCTTGTTTTGTGTTCATAGCTTCCGTCGACCTTAGGGTCGTATTCTAGTATTTCGGGTACATAATCTTTAAATAATTCTGTACTCATCTTAAAAACCTCAATTAATTTACTATATATTATGCAAATGATACTGAAAAATGATAAAATTCGCATTAAGATAATAAAATGGATTTTTTAATGAATTATGATGTAATAGTAGTCGGTGGTGGTCATGCGGGAATTGAGGCGGCTTTGGCAGCTGCACGCATGGGGCACAAGACACTCATGGTTTCAATGCTTGCTGAAAATGTAGGGGCTACAAGCTGTAATCCTGCTGTGGGCGGTCTTGCAAAAGGGCACTTGGTCAGAGAGCTTGATGCACTTGGCGGAGAGATGGGTCTCATAACGGATGAAGCAGGCATACAGTTTCGTATATTAAATCAAACAAAAGGTCCGGCAGTCCGTGGAAGCCGTGCGCAAATTGATATGGACAAGTACCGCGTTATCGCAAGAAATGCAGTACTAAATACTCCAAACCTTGATTTGGCACAAGATACAGTGGAGTCATTAATAGTCGAAAACGGAGAAGTAAAAGGTGTGGTGACGACACTTTTAAATAAATATATGGCTAAAAAGGTTATTATTACTTCAGGAACATTTTTAAACGGTATCATCCATGTTGGAGAAGTGCAGCAAAAAGGCGGGCGCTACGGAGAACAAAGAAGTGAGGGACTCTCAGCTTCACTCAAAAATGACTGTGGACTGACTATGTCACGTCTGAAAACAGGAACATGTGCACGTATTGACAGTTCAACAATCGATTTTTCGGTCATGGAAGAGCAAGATGGTGATGAGATGCCAAATCCTTTTAGCTTTAGAACAAACAAAGAAGAGTTTCGGGCAACAAAAAAGCAGCTTCCCTGCTATATAGCTTATACAAACGAGGCTACACACAGTATTATAGAAAGCAACTTTTACAGAGCACCTCTTTTTACGGGACAGATTGCTGGTAAAAGCCCAAGGTACTGTCCTTCAATTGAAGATAAAATAGATAAGTTTCCAGATAAAGAACGCCATCATCTCTTTTTAGAACCTCAGACAATGGACAATACAGAAATTTATGTCAATGGCATGAGCACTTCGCTGCCACCAGAAGTACAGCGTGAGATGATTCATTCGGTTAAGGGAATGGAGAATGCAAAAATAGTCCGTTACGGATATGCGATAGAGTATGATTTTGTCGATCCTCGTGAACTGAAACATTCCCTTGAGACAAAGAAAATAAAAGGGCTTTATCTGGCAGGACAGATAAATGGCACGACAGGTTATGAAGAAGCAGCAGCACAAGGAATTATGGCGGGCATCAATGCAGCTCTTGCATTGCAAAACAAAGAGCCGCTCATCTTACGTCGTGATGAAGCTTACATCGGGGTTTTAATTGATGATTTGGTTACAAAAGGAACAAACGAGCCGTATAGAATGTTTACTTCTCGCGCCGAATACCGTCTTTTACTTCGTGAAGAGTCAGCAGATGTCAGACTTGGACATTATGGGCATGAACTTGGACTCATTTCTGATGAACATTATGAAAAAATCAAGAAAAAAGCACAACAAATAAAAGAGGGTGCCCAGCTTTTAGAAGATACAAAGTTTACACCAAACAAAGAGTTTAACGCACTCCTTGAATCTATGGACGAACAACCTTTAAAAGATGTCTCTACGGCACAGCAGCTTGTTGCCCGTAAGACATTTGATGTGCAAAAGATGCTTACAATTGTTCCCGAACTTGAAAAGTATGATGATTATATTCAAAATGAAATCCTAGTTGAAGGAAAATATGCGAGATACGTTGATAAGCAAAGTCAAGAAATAGAACGTATGAAAAAGTATTTAAAAGTCAAAATACCCGAAGGATTTGACTTTACAGGTGTTAGCGGACTCTCAAAAGAGGTTCAAGAAAAACTTGCTGCTTTTTCTCCACCGACACTGCAAGCGGCAATGAATATAAGCGGTATAACACCTGCAGCGATAGAAATTCTTCATATATACATAAGAATGGCAGCAAAAAAATAGTGACTACTTTTTATTATGTACATACGGGACACAGAATAGGGCTGGACAGGTTTAGACGTGCAGCGGCAATACTCAATATTCTAAAAGACGAGGATATAACACTTTTGACAAGTGATTATCGTATTGCTCAGGCTGCACGTGACTTCGGAATTGAAAAAAGTGTAGGCATAGATGTAGTAAGAAATATTCCCCAAATTGCCCATCATGGTGATAAGCTTATTTTTGATTCTGAAGAAGCAAATCCGATTATGCTTGAAGATATGCGAAATTATTTTTCAAAATTTGTCAGAATCAGTGATAAACCCGATGAAATAAAAGCAGAAAATGAGTTTTTGATATCTCCTTATCTAGAAGGTGAGGGTGTTTGTAAGTGTTTAGCCGTAGCTGACAAGTATTATGAAAAGCATGAGAAAATT
>JANTGW010000018.1 GCA_024762705.1 Sulfurimonas sp. | reverse complement strand
CAACTCTTCAAAAAATTTAAATATATAAGAGCTGTTTTTTGTAAAAGTAAAAAAGTTTCTCTCAATCTGTAGGTTTTCAAAGGCTTTAAAGTCTGATGCTTCGAGTAAAAGCAGTATTCTGCTGTCTTCGTCTATAAACTTATAATCTTTAACAAGTGTCAGTTTGGATATAAAATCACTCATCGTGATATAGTCTGGTAAAAAAAGTGTCTGTTTATCTTGAGTGAGCTGCTCGTGGCGTATAGCACGAGCGGAAGGGAGAACTATGGTTGTCTCATCCATAGTTTAATATTCTGAAGCTTCTTGTACACTTCTGTCATTTTTAATGCGTGTATCTGTTTTAATAGCATAAAATCTACTTTTCCCATTAACATCAACTTTAAGTAATAAATTCCAGACACCAGTTTTAGGAAACTTTATATCATGAAAAACATAAACATTCTCTTCAAATTTCGGATTCTCAAACTTTTTAGTGTATGTTTCAACTTCTGGACGACTTATTTCCAAAAGCATTTTTGCTCCCTCAACAGCATTCCCGTCTTTTGTCGTTAATGCATATTTCACATCACAACCATTCTCTTTGATTTGTTCAGTAACGTATTTGAGTCTATAATCTTTGTCAAATGCTATTCTTTCTGTAATAAGCTTATTTGCATTGGCATCAACGTTTTGATAGTTTGTCATATAATCATCACTAGCTTGAATATCAGCCTTGCTAGTCTCCATAATCGTCCAAACACCTAATCCAAAAACACCTGCAATAGCCAAACCAATAGCAAACGGCCAAAGTTTACCACTCTTTATAATGCTCATTTTTATGCCTTCTTTTATAAATTATTCTTCTTATATACATAATTATACCATATAAAACAAAACCATAAAACAATATTTTTATAACTAAAAGAGTTGTTTGATTGGTATCACCAAAATCATTCTCAAGCTTTGCATTTTTACTACGTGCAATTTGTTGTACTATGTCAAGATAGCCATTAAACATTGCCGCTGCATACTTTCCTGTAATTTCACCTTTTTTTGCTTTTCCACCCAGTAAAGGTAATATCGATCCGTTACTGTGCGTCATTATATCTTTAAAATCATCCCAGCTCTTTGCATACATAACGCCCATTAGAAATGCCTGTACTTTTGATGCAACAGGGCTTAAAATACTTTTTTTGTCAAAATATTTATATAAAGATGCATCGTTTGCTAATATATCTACCTGTTTGTTCATTTCTGTAAAGACAAGAACAACGGTAGGCTCTTTAAACTTCTTTAAAAGTTTTTTTTCATAAACAACGATATTTTCATTATTTGGTAGCTCTTTAAGCATAACTAGCCGCACTGTAATACCGGTTTTTCTATATAGTTCACTTCCTAAAGCTTCAATCTCTTCGCTAAATTTAGGATTATGAATTATTTCATCTTTATATAAATACTCTGCAAATAAATGTGTTTGGAATAATACTATGAGAGTGAGGGCATAAAGCCCTCTTGTTAAAGCTTTCAATAAACTTCCTATCCAACGTAAAGGTGGTTTGGAGTTACAACAGCCCAAAGAGTATATGCAGCCATAATTACAAGGCCCCAAGAAATTATTTTTTCCATTTTAAAACTCCCTTATTTAACATCAACTACGTGTTTGTAGTTTTCTGTATCAATTCTTTTAATTGACTTTTCATCTTTTATTTTATAAAAGTTTTCAGCCTGAGCATGTTGTACACTTACAGCATTGATGCTTAAAAAAACCAGTATGCCAAGCAGTAAGCCCGTAGCAATTAGCATTCCTGTAACACCGTCTAGAGCGAAAACACTTCTATTTTCATTCATGTTACTCTCCTTTACTTAAGCTCATTACATATGCTGCAACAGCTTCTTTTTGTTTAGGGTTCAGTCTATCCATAACTGGCATTTTACCAATTGCACCAGTTTTACCGTAATCTAGAACATTAATAATTAGTTGTTGATTCCAGTCCGCGATATCCGGAGCAACATATGCCATACCTTTCCCATCAGGACCGTGACATGCAGCACATACATTAGCAAATACTTTCGCACCTGCACTGTTTGTATCTTTCAATCCACCAGCAACATATGTAGCCACTTCATCAATCTCTTTATCAGTAATTAATGCACCAGTAGCTGCATTGAATAAACCGTTACGATCAGGCATTGGCATTTCTGTACCTAAAAGTTTGTTATTTGAACCGTGGTTAATAACATATTTAACACTTTTTTCTGAAACTCTTTTATTTAAATCAGCTGCATCAACTTCATTATTACCATCAGCATTAAGACCGTGACAAGCGACACATTCAACTAAATAAACCGATTCACCCATATTTACAAGTTCTTCGCCTTTGATATTTGCATATTTTTTTGCAAATTCAGCATCTTTCTCTTGTACTTCTTCATTATATTGACCGATTTGAGAAAAAGCATTTACCGGATAACCCATTGTAAAATACCACATACCCCAAATAATAGTACCTAAGAACATAATCGCCCAACCAAAAGGTACCGGATTTTTATATTCACCTATATTGTCCCATGATTCATCTGCCAATTCACCTGTAGCCTGATCAACTTGCATTTGACGTACATACTTGATTACAACAAAAATTGTAATGATTACAAGCGCAACTGCACCCGTGATCGCAAGCATATTGACGATATCATCATTCAGACCACCTTTTTGGTATCCAACTGTCGCATATGTTGCACCCAACATTGCCGCAGTAATGATAATTCCCCAAAGATAAAGCTTATTCATATATCTCTCCTATTTTTCTTTATCACGTGACACAGGTTTTACCGGAGTATCACCTATATCATCTTTCAGTGCCATATCACTATAGTGCTCATAATCAACTCCGGTAGCATCTTTCTTTTTTGTATAGAGATGATAGACATATGAGTATGTCACGACCACCAAAAATACTATTAAAAAGAAGTATGCATACGCTGCAAATTCATTAAAATCCACTATCTTGCACCTTTCTTATTTAAGAGCATTTAAATATGCAATTAAAGCAACTATCTCAGGTATTTCACCGCGTGCTACTGCATCTTTAACGTCTTGATCTTTCATTTTTGCTGTGATTTCTTTTGCTTCTGCCAATGCCATAGCATGTGCCTCTGCAACAGAATTTGCCATTTTAACTACTGTAGTTGACCCGTCTTTCATAGGAACAGGTTTGTTATATGGTACACCAAAGAACTGTGCATTTGTCAACTGTGTAGCATAGGCAGTATCTATGTCTACATTATTAGTAAACATCCATGGATATGCTGGCATAATACTTGACGGCATTACAGACTTAGGAACTTTCATGTGGTTTTCATGCCACTCAGTAGTTCTGTAGTTACCTACACGGTGTAAGTCTGGACCAGTTCTTTTAGAACCCCATAAAAATGGTCTGTCATATGCATACTCACCACTTAAAGAGTAGTGACCGTAACGGTCAGTCTCAGCTTTAAACGGACGAATTAGCTGTGAGTGACAAGCATTACAGCTATTTTTAATATATACATCACGACCAGCTTGTTCTAGTAATGTTACCGGTTTTGTACCGATAACAGGACGAGAAGCCTGTGCAAAGTTTGGCACGATTTCAATCAAACCGGCAAAAGCAATTGTAACAAATACACCTACCGCGAAAAAGAACGGGTGTTTTTCCAACCAATGAAACATAATATAATCCTCCCTTTCTTAAGCGCCCATAGGCGAAGCATTTTGTAGCTCAGACTCTTCAACAGGGCGAGCAGACATAGTTTTATAAATGTTATAAGCAAACATAAAGAAACCAACTAAGTATAATAATCCACCAGTACCACGTAGTGCATAGTAAGGGTGTAGAACATCAACAGTATCCATGAATGAGTACGCTAAATTACCAAATTCATCGTGCGCACGCCACATCATACCTTGAGTAATACCTGCAATCCACATAGAAGTAAAGTATAAAACGATACCTAATGTTTGAATCCAGAATTGTGCCGCCATAAGACCTTTTGAATATAACTCACGTTTAAATACACGTGGAGCCATATGGTAAAGTGCAGCAATAATCATGAATCCAACCCAACCAAGAGTACCATCATGAACATGACCAACGATCCAGTCAGTAAAGTGTGCAATCGCATTAACAGATTTAATAGCTTGAATAGGACCTTCTAATGTTGAGAACATGTAAAATGTTGAAGCAAGAACCATGAATTTGATCAATGGAGATGCTGCAACTTGTTGCCACTCACCCTTCATTGTAAGAAGCATATTGATCGCTGAACCCCATGATGGCAAGATAAGGACTACTGAGAAGACAGAACCCATAGTCTGCATCCAGTCAGGAACAGTCGAGTAAAGAAGGTGGTGACCACCAGCCCAAAGGTATACGAACATTAAACCCCAAAATGAAAGTAAAGACAATTTATAAGAATAAATAGCTTGACCTGATTCTTTTGGTAAAAAGTAGTAAATCATAGCAATAATAGGCACAGTAAATACGAATGCAACAGCATTGTGTCCATACCACCATTGTACTAGCGCATCATTTGTACCTGCATACATAGAAATAGAGTGGAACCATGCACCAATATTTGATTCACCTGCAGGTGAAGTTGCCAACATTGTAGGTATTTCCATATTATTAAACAGGTAAAGCATAGCCACACCTAAGAATGTAGCAATGTAATACCAGATTGAGATATATAAACTTTTTTCACGGCGAATACCGATAAGACCGAATATACTAACACCCCATAATACCCATACTACAACAATAGCAATATCAATAGGCCATTCAAATTCAGCATACTCTTTTGATGTACTCATACCCATAAAAAGTGTAACAATAGCTGCTAGAACTCCGATCACATATAACCAGAATTGAAGTTTACCTACAAACATCAAGAATTTTGATTCCGCCATAGATACTTTTAGTACCCTCTGACCAACATAAAACCAAGTAGCAAAAATACCACTCACTGTAAAACCAAATGCAACACCATCTGTGTGCAATGGACGAAGACGACTAAAGTTTGTGTATTCAGCAAGACCACTTCCTAGAACTGTATTAAGTTCCGGAAATGCCAGTTCAAATGCAATAAAAACACCGATAGTCATACCTATAATACCAAAAATGATAGTTGTAAGCATGAACATCTTTGCAACCGTATAGTCGTACTCTAATGGACGATTCTCCATATATAGCCTCCTTAAGATTCAAAGCAATTAAGTCTTTTAATTGCATCACCACATTTAAAAGACTAATCAACATTTGTATATTAACAATAGAAATGTTTAAGTTATCTTAATTATGCATTTTTTTGCATATTTATTATCTTTTTGTTTACTTTTGGAATTTTAGTTACTTTTAAGTTAAAGGGGAAGTTTTTACGTCAAATAAGAAAGAGTTATACTCTTACTTACTATCTTTGAATCAACGATAGAAATTCTGAAAAGATATACCTGCTCTCTCTTGGTCCCGGAGAAGCCTCTGGATGGTGCTGAACTGAAAATATTGGAGCTTCATTATAACGTAAGCCCTCAATCGTTCCGTCAAAAAGATTCGTATGAGTTACTTCTGCAATTTCGACAATATTGTCCGGCACATTATAGTTATGATTTTGTGCAGTAATTTCAATTAAATCTGTTTTTTCATTTTTTACGGGATGATTTCCACCATGGTGACCAAACTTTAACTTAAAGGTATCATAACCATGTGAAATGGAAAGCAATTGGTGCCCCAAACAAATACCAAACATCGGAACTTTTGCTGCTATAAGTTCTTTGATCTGTTCTTGCTCACGCTTAAGTACTAACGGGTCACCAGGACCATTAGATAAGAAAACACCATCGATCAACTTTGCATTATATTTTTCAATCAAATCTTTGGCTATAAAATCATTTGGAATGACCTCTACCTCAATTCCAGCATTGACAAGTTCATTGAGAATATTACGCTTGACACCAAAGTCTATGGCCACTATCTTTGCCTCTGCTTTTGGCGGTTCATTATACTTGAACTCTCTATAGGAAAAAGTTCCTGAATTATGATGATATGGCTCTTTTGTGCTTACCTGTTCTATATAATTTACATCTTCTATGCGTGGCGAGTTTTCCAGAATTTTCTTCAATTCCTCTTTATCACTTACCTGCGTTGAAGCGACCATCATCATGGAACCTTCACGTCTTAACATCTTTGTTAAATAACGCGTGTCAATATCGCAAATACCCATAACGTCATTTTGTATTAAAAAATTGTGAAGAGAGTCCTGGGCTCTGAAGTTTGAATAATGGCTTTGATATTTTCTTACCAACATTCCTTTTGCATGTGCTTTTGCACTTTCCATATCTTGCTCATTTACTCCAACATTTCCAATTTCCGGCATTGTAAATGTCACAAATTGTCCTGCATAAGATGGATCGCTCATTATCTCTTGGTAACCACTCATTGAAGTATTAAAAACTATTTCACCAACTTCAGTTTTGTCAGCACCAAAACTGTTTGCTTCTAAAAAAGTACCGTTTTCTAAATATAACCAAACTTTTTTCAATGAATTGCTCATACGCTTACTCCATTCCTCTTTTCATTAACTCTTCTCTATAAAGTTTTTCATGCAAAATGTCAAACTCATCTGTACCGGGAATAAATTTTCTTTTATACGAACGTATTTTGTCCATCACTATATCTTCTATCTCAGCTGCATCGGCTATGAATGAAGTTATGGCATTGAAAATAATATTCTTTACACGGTTTTCGGTTACATCAAAATGGATAAGATCCTCTTCGTACAATTCATCGAGTATCTTATGTGATATATCCGAGTATCTCTCTTCATAATCCAATATAACTCCATATTCCGGAGCCAACTTTTTCTTAATCATGAAAAACAGCTGTCTCTCATCAGCAAGCATGAATTCTATTTGTTCTTCATTGTCATCACAGATTTCTTCGACTTTTTTTTCAAGAGCCATTTCCTGCTTTACGTTATCCTCTAAAACTTTTTGAGCTTCATATGCAACAGGTTCAAGGCCTTTAGTCATAGCAACAACACCACTTTTATTTAAATCAATTGCAATTTTATTTGCTATGTGTGGAATAGTTTTGAGTGATATTTTCATGATTTTAGCCTGCTTGTTAATTTAATTTTTATATTTTACAATTATTTAACTAATAGTTGTGTTAATTCTGATGCTTTTTTCGGGTCCATTTTGGTCAATATTTTACCAACAACTTTTGGTTTTAAAGACTGTAAAATGGATGCTGCTTCTTTTGCATCCATATCCGAAAGTACGCTTGCAGCAGCACCTGCTTTCATCTTGGCAAATGTTTGCGATATTTTGCTCATTTTCGTAGATTTTAACTCTTTTAAAACCTTCGTGTTTTGTTCAAGCATTGCTTTAATGGCTTTTTCTTTTTCACTGACCTGTGCTAGCTTAGCATTCACGGCCTCTTCTTTTAAGGCAAGTTTTGCCTCTTTTTGCTTTAAAAGTTCCTCGGTAGCCGTTTTAAGTGCATTAAGTGCCTGTTTTTGCTCATCAATCCGCTCCAGTTCTACTAAGAGCTCATTTTTTCTCTCTTTAAATATTTTAGTACATTCAAAAAGTTTGTCGCTGTTTTGCATTGAAAAAAGAGAAGAGTAGAGCAGACTAAAAAGTAATATATATTTCAAGAGGCTTCCTTGTCTTTATTTGTATATGTCATCAAGGCAATTTCATCTAAATCTTTTGCCTCTTGTATCTTCATTTCTTTAAGTGCTTTTTGCATCTCTTCATATTCTAAGTATTTATACTTTTCATACTCTATCATATCTTTTTTCAACTGTTCTTTTGCCTGTGAAACTTCATTTTGTGTGTATTCAAGCCACTCTTCATTATGTTTTATGATAGTTCTTTGAGAATCCATAAGTGCTCTGTTTGCTAAAAACATGGCTGTCTTTCCGTGAGATGGAAGTTCTATCTCCTGCAGGTATGCCAAAGATTCTTTCAGTGCTTTCTCTGCTTTTTTAAGGTTTACATTGGCTTTTTGTAACAAGCGTTCACTCTTATTCATGATATCTTTTTTTACATGTACTAAAGATGTGAAGCGTGTTTTCAAAAGGAAATCCTTATAATATTATAGTGTCTTCTCTCTCAGGTGATGTAGAAATTATACCGACTTTTGTTTTACTTATTTCTTCAATAAGTTTTACATAGTCCTGTGCAGAGACAGGAAGTTCATCAAAAGTTCTCGCTCCAACGGAGTTGTCCCAGCCCTTAAATGTCTTATATATCGGTGTTACATTTTCAAGATCGACCGGGACATAATCTATAGTCTGCCCCTTATATTCATATGCAACACACACTTTTACCTCATCAAAACCGTCAAGAACATCGAGTTTCATTAGTGCTAACTCATCACATCCGTTTAAACGGCTTGCATATCGTGTAGCGACTGCATCAAACCAGCCACAACGACGTGCACGTCCTGTCGTCGTACCAAATTCATGCCCCTGTTCACCAAGACGTTTTCCGGCTTCACCTAAGTCCTCAGATGGGAATGGCCCATTTCCAACACGCGTACAATAGGCTTTAACGATTCCTGTCACTTTACCGATATCTTTGGGATTTATTCCAAGACCTGTACATGCACCGGCACTCACAGTTGAAGATGAAGTCACATAAGGATACGTTCCATGGTCTATATCAAGCATAGTCCCTTGTGCACCCTCAAGTAAAATACGCTTGTTATCACTGTCCAATGCTTTCCATAGCATCTGTGTTGTATCTGTAATGAAAGGTGCAAGCTTTTCTTTATATCCTTCAAGTTCAGCTAAAAGATCTTCTCTTTTTGGCGCAGGCAGACCCATAACATCAAATATAGGCTTGTTTTGCTCAAAATAATCTAAAATAGTCTCACACAGTTTTTCAGGATCTAAAAGCTCTCCGACACGGTGTCCTATTCTATTGATCTTGTCAGAATAAGCAGGACCGATTCCTTTTCCTGTCGTACCAATGGCTTTATCCCCTTTTAAACGCTCTTTTGCCTGGTCTATCGCTGCATGATAAGAAAGATTTAAATGTGCTTTGTCTGAAATGAAAAGACGCCCTTCAAGTCCCTCGAACTGTTCCATCTCTTTAATGATCGAAGACGGAGAAAGAACAACACCGTTTCCAACGACATTAACGGCTTTAGGATTTAACACACCAGAAGGGATAAGGTGCAATGCATATTTTACACCATCAACCCAAATTGTATGGCCCGCATTATGCCCACCTTGTGAACGGCATACCATGTCATATTCAAGGGCTAGTTTATCGACTATCTTCCCTTTTCCTTCATCACCCCACTGTATTCCTACAACCACATCTGCTTTATTTGTATACATATTAATTATTTTCCTCTTTTTTCTCTTCTATCGCTTCACACAGAGTATCTGTATAAATTGCAAACCCTACGGATGTCAACTCTGCATCTTTATATCTTCCACCACGAGCATATACTTCATTACCTACTATACATCTGAAAAACAACTCATCGTAGTAAAGCATTTTTGCATAATACATCGGTGCTAAAACAGCATTCTCGCAAGCTATTTCAGCACATAACTCTTTCATTTTACGAAGCTCTGCTTTTATAGCCTCGGGAACTTTATCTATGACATCATCTATCTGATCTACATACTGTAAATAAACAAGTTCACTTAACCATTCGACTTTCAAATTAATGAACTTATCTATGTTAATATGTCTAAAATCATCAATGCTGAGTTCATCAAACATCTCAACTAACAGTTCCGGAATTCTTATGTTTGATATCTGCATCAAAGGCTTTACATGTAACTTCTCAAATATCTCCAAAGCTAAACTTGCTACAGATGAGAGTTTTTTTTCACCCATAAACTCGACACCAACCTGGTACTGCTCATTTGTCGGGTAAGTAAATACAGGCTGAATATAGAACCATTTCTTTTGCTTCGTATTACTTCCAAGTCTTTTTTCTATTATTCGTACTACATCTATTGTAGAATCTGCACGCAATGAAAGTGCATTGTTCTTTTCATCGTTTATACGAATGAGTTCACGTTCATTTGCAATACTCTTATGCTGGTGATATGAAAATATCGGAGTGACTATCTCTTCATAACCGTTGACATCAAGTATCTCGCTTGCCGTATTTTCTATATGACGCTTAACTTTTGCCGATTTTCCAAAATAAAGCTTCGCACCGTTTGGTATTTCATGTTCTAATATCATTATTTAGCCATTCTAAATGTTATTTCATTAAAAATTTTGTTTGCAGTTCCGTCATACTTTCTACGTCCGAGTTTATCAAGACTCAATTCAACTGCATTGACGACCCATGCCATTTCATAATCTTTTATCAGACCCATCTGATTGATTCTGAAGATCTTTCCTTTAAGATGATCCTGTCCGCCTGCAACATTGACCTCATAATCAACCTTCAAAAGATTTCTGATCTCATTTGCATCTTTATCGTCTATGGTTGTCATAGATTTTGCAGGTGATTTAGGGTATACATGCAACCCTATCGCTTCCAAGGCACTTTTTACTGCTTCTGCGCGAATTTGTGTGTCTGCATAGAGAACTTCCAGTCCACCGTTTTCTTCAATAATCTCTAAAACTTTCAAAAGGCCTATAACAAGTGTAGTAGGAGCAGTCCAAGCCGTAGTGTTTTGCTGCTGTTTTTTAATTTCTGTCGCTAAATTAAAGTAGTAACCAACACCGTCACCGATCTTTTCTATCGCTTTGTTTGAAAGTCCTATAATTGCAAGACCAGGAGGAAGCATGAGCGCTTTTTGACTTCCTGCTATGAGTGCGTCAATATTTGTAACATCAATAGGTTCTACACCAACAGCTGTAATTCCGTCAGCAATAACCATAATTTCA
>JANTGW010000017.1 GCA_024762705.1 Sulfurimonas sp. | reverse complement strand
GGTAATGTATTTGGATTTAAATTGCAAAGCCGTGAAGCCACTTTTGGTGACTTTGGATTTTCAGATTTTGATCCGACAAACCCCAATATACTCTCTGTACAGCCTAGAGATTTAAATTATCCAGAAACACGAAACCATTTTCAAACGAAGATCAGCTATATGCTCCCAATTTATACGGGTGGAAAACTGACAGAATATGAGAATATTACTAAAGCAATGCAGCATATGAGTCAGTATGATACGCAAAAAATGTTGAACGAGAAGATTTTTCAAACCAAGAAAGCATTTTATGATATTTCACTCATTGACAATTATATTCAGAACCTCTTTAAAATCATTAAAAACATCAATAAGCTAGAGTCTGTGATTGAGTCAATGAAAACAGAAGGATATGCCAAGGAAATAGATGAACTTGAAGTCCAAGCACGTAAAGCTGAGGCGAAAAGTATGTATAATCAGGCCAAACTTAATAGGGATCTTGCCTATCAGTTTCTTTCATTTCTGCTCGATGAGGAAGTCGGTTCGATACAAAAAGTAAATGATATGGCACCCATGCCACAGATCAATCCTGCAGAAGTTGAAACAAATAATATTGATATACAAAAAGCACTTTTAGGGCTACAGATTACAGAAATGTCGATGAATGTAGCTGAGGCAAATTATTTGCCGACAGTAGGTGCTTTTGGTGAATATGGAAGTGCAGACAATACTTTATGGAATGAATTTTCTGACAAAGATTCTTATACTGTCGGAGTACAGTTAACATGGAACATTTTTAATGGGGGGATCGATGCTGCAAATATTGAAAAAGCAAAAGTCAATCGTCTTAAAGTACAGAATCAGGTCTCATTAGCCAAATCAGGGATTTCATTGAAAGTAAAGAAGCTTGAAACGGAGATTTTAAGTAAAAATAATGATGTGAAAAGTTTTAAAAAACAGTTAACTTTCGCAAGAAAGGTGTACGAAAATTATAGTGCCAGATATAAAGAGGGTATAGTTTCTATTTCAGATGTATTAATAAAACAATCTAAAGAATTAGAAGTATTACTCAAACTTTTAACTGTCAAAAATGAACGTAATACAAAAATATTTGAATTAAACAGTATCATCAATGAAGGAGAAAAACTATGAATAAAATAGTCACATTAATAGCCTTGTCATTCATGACTATTACAGCACACGCGGATGCGCTTCAAACAATAGTGAGCGGAGCTCCGGTAAAAGTAGAAAAAAGTGATAAGAAAATATTGAATTTAAGCGGATCAGTGGTTTCAGATAACCAAAAAATGATAACAAGCCGTTATATGGGTTATGTTAAAAATATGGCAGTTTCAGATGGAGATATTGTTAAAAAAGGACAACTTCTTTATGAAATTGATTCAAAAGAGATCGAATCTGCAGAGCGTCAGGTCGATCTTGCGATATCCCAAGCCAGACTTGCCCTTCAAATGAATAAAAATCAGTACAACAATGTGCTTACAAATCTTGCGAGACATGAAAGACTTTATAAAAAACAGATGGTTTCCAAATATGAATTTGAGATGTTACAACTTGCAGCAGAGAACCTGAAAGATATGGTTGAAATATCTGAAAAACAGGTAAATCAGGCATTAGCAAAAAAGGATGAAGTTTTAAATCAGTATAATTATTTGAAAATACTTGCACCCAATGATGGCGTTATTGTTGAGAAAAGACTGAATGAAGGTGAAATGGCTATCCCAGGGATGCCAGCTGTTATCTTGACGGACTTGAGTAGATTGAAAATAGTTGCTGAAATATCAGAAACTCAACTCAGGTATATTAATTTGAACAAAAAAGTTAATGTAGAAGTGCCTTCTATCGGTTTTAAAACAACAGGGATTATTGTGTCAATAATTCCAAGTTCAAACCCTATGACACATAAGTTTAAAATCAATATCAAATTTGATCTTACGGTGCGTTCAGTCTATCCGGGTATGTATGCAAAAATTCTTATTAAGTAGGTAATATGGAAACTAAAAATGAATATCAAGTTATAAACGTAGCGGGAAAACTTGCCAAAGGGTTTCTCTATAGCCCTTTGACTGTGGTATTGGGTGCGATATTGTTACTTATCGGTTATATGGCACTCAATACAATGCCAAGAGAAGAAGATCCTCAAATTGCCATTTCAGGTGGTGCGATCATTGTAGCGCTGCCTGGAGCGAGTCCCAAAGAGATAGAAAATGTCATTGTGAAACCTTTGGAACGAAAATTGCGTGAGGTCAGTGGTATAGAGCATATTTACGGAATGGCTATGGATAATGTCGGTATCGTTAATGTCATGTATTATATCGGTGAAAATAGAGAAGATTCTAATTTAAAACTCTATGATAAAGTCATGCAGAATATGGACAGTCTTCCAAAAGGTACTATGCAACCAAGTGTGAAGCCATTTGATATAGATATAGATATTCCTATCGTGACGGTTGCCTTCTATCCTAAAGACCAAGAAACGGTTAATGATATTGCACTCTATGAAGTTGTTAGGAAAATACAGCAAAGATTAAATGCCATTGAGAATGTTGCAAAAACTACTCTTAAAGGGGCACGAAAGGCACAATTCAATGTAGAAGTAGACATGGGTAAACTCTCTGCTTATCATCTGTCACTGGGACAGATCATGCAAGCAGTCCAGTCAGTTGCAGTGGATGTCCCGGAAGTCAAAGGAAGAACTGAAAGTAATAAATTGGTGATATTCGGTGTAAAAAATGCCATTGAAAGTGTGAGTGATGTTAGAGATATTATCGTGGCACAATACATGGGTTCACCTATTTATCTTAAAGATGTGGCCACCGTAGAAGCAGGGGTAGATATACAAAATTTTCAAACGGCAGAAATACTTTTCAAGGATAAAGTGAACCATACGGAAGGAGATGAGGGACAGGTATCGACCTTCAGTGATCAAAGAACGCAGATCACCTTAACTGTTTCAAAGCTTGCGGGTAAAAATGCTGTTTTTGTTGCAGAAGACGTATTGGAAGTATTAAAAGCACGTGATGCCGAGTTCGATAGAATTGGTATGGGCTATATCGTGACAAGAAACTACGGTGACCGTGCAAATGAAGCCGTAAATGAATTGATGCACCATCTAATTATCACCATAATCATTATTGCCTTAATGCTGGTATTTGCTCTGGGATGGAGAGAATCTCTTATTGTTACTTTTACGGTACCCGCTATTTTGGCTGTGACACTTTTTACCGCATGGATGACAGGTCAAACAATGAACAGGATCACACTTTTTGCTCTTTTGCTTTCACTGGGATTACTGGTGGATGCGGCGATCATTGTGATTGAAAATATTCACAGGCATTTACATAGTCACGGAGTAGAAGAGAAAGAGATGGGTGACCTTCTTATTGAGGCAACGGATGAAATTGGGGCACCAACCAATGTTGCGACTCTGGCTATTATTTTGACGATGGTGCCTATGGCATTTGTTGGTGGTATGATGGGATCCTTTATGAAGCCTATTCCCTATAATGTACCTGTAGCACTGATCGCATCACTTTTTGTGGCATATATCTTTACACCGTTTTTAAGTTTAAAATTACTCAAAAAACCAGGGCATGGCAGTCAGCATAAAAAAGCCGATACAGAAGGAACAAAATAATGAAAAATCTTGAAAGTTTTATCTACGGTATTCTTGACAGTAAACTCAAGAAAAGATTAGTGATCGTGTTGACAGCTGCGGCATTTTTCCTCTCTTTGTTAATGTTCCCTACCAAACTGGTACTGGCAAAAATGTTACCGGGCAAAAGTGACAATACTTTTTCTATCTATGTTGACACGCCAACTGGTTCTTCTATTGAACAGACAAAAGAGGTAAGCAGTTGTGTTATAGACTTCTTAAAAAAAGAGAAGGAAGTAATGAACATAGAACTCTTTTTAGGACAGGGGATTCCACTGGATTATGCCGGACTTGTAAAAGGTGCAGGGATGAAGCGGACTGAGAATGTTGCTGAGATATCAGTGAATCTCACCGATAAACACAATCGTGTCGAACCAACATTTCTTATGGTACAGCGTTTAAGACCTGAGGTTAAAAAAGCCTGTTTACCTTTAACGGAAGGAACCAATATCAAATTTGTAGAGCAGCCGTCAGGGCCTCCTACTTTGGCATCAATAGTGGTTGAAGTCTATGGTGAAAACCTGGTTAAAATGAGAGAGATATCTACAATGGTATCAAACATACTCAACGAAACAGAAGGACTGGTCGATATTGATATTATGGCTGATGATATTTATGACAAATATGAACTGATCCCTGATACAGAGAAGATTGCAAGAAGTGGGTTAAGTGTAGAACAGGTCAATAATATTCTTTATCTTGCTTTTGAAGGTATGGTCATTGCACATAAAAATTCTAAAAATATGCCAGATCAGATTCCTTTATTTCTAATATTGGACAAAGAGAGCAAACGTTTATCAGGCTCAAGTCAAGATACGCTGCAAAGCAAGCTTTCATCTTTGAATCTTATGAATATGAGAGGTATGATGGTGCCCCTGAGTGAAGTGGTCAATATTAGGAAAGTAAAGTCCAGTCCTATGATCATGCATAAAGATCTGGAAAGAATGGTCAACGTTGTTGCTGAGACTGATATGGTGTCGCAGGTTTATCCTCTTTTAGACGCACGTGACGTGATGCTGGAAAAATTTTCAAAAGATTATACTGTTACAAAAGCGGGTATTTCAACGTATATGTTTGACTTTACGATAGAGGACAAAAAGACAGGTGAGAGATTTCTAATAAGATGGGATGGTGAAATGAAAGTAACATTGGATACCTTTAGAGACCTGGGTGCTGCATTTATCTCAGCACTGATCCTTATCTTTTTACTGTTGGTCATCTATTATAAAAGTTTTGCCATTTCCGGTATTGTATTGTTAGGTTCATTCCTTTCTCTTATTGGTGTGATTGTAGGGCACTGGGTAGCAAATTGGTTCACTTCTGAAACATTCTTCCTGACGGCAACTTCTTTGATCGGGTTTATTGCACTCATAGGGATATCTTCGAGAAATTCACTTTTACTGATAGACTTTGCACAGTCTCTTATGGAGTGTGAGGGGATGCAAAAACGTAGAGCTGTTGCAGTGGCAGCGGCAACGAGAGCAAAACCGATTGCATTGACTGCGGTTGCCATCATACTTGGTTCTGCATTACTTGCAGGTGACCCTGTCTTTGGTGGGTTGGGCGTTGCTCTGATTTCAGGAACGGTTGCTGCCGTATTTGTATCATTATTATTTGTCCCTGTTTTAATGGACAATGCCAAAGCGATGGACTTTGAAATGCTTGACCATTGTGATGCTCACAAAAAAGAGAGTATTTCTATTACAAAATAATACACTTCTGAGAGCTCATTTCCTGAGCTCTCCGCTTCTTTACCCTTTTTATATCATGTATTTGCTATAATCTCCCATAATTTTAAGGAGCAACTATGGCAACAATTGGAATGGGTGACATTAAGAAAGGTGCACGACTCGAAATCACAGGGAATCCGTATAAAGTAATAGATTTTCAACATGTAAAACCGGGTAAAGGTGCAGCATTCGTACGTATGAAGATCAAAAATCTTGCTACTGGAAAAACGATAGAAAAAACAGTACACGCCGGTGATAAGTTTGATGTACCGGAGTTGGAACAAAAAACAATGCAGTACCTTTATGATGATGGAGACTTCCTTCAGTTTATGGATACAACAACATTTGAACAAATTGGACTGACACATGATCAGGTAGGAAAAGACACTTTTTCATTTATGATCGATGGTATGGAAGCAGAGATCTTGTTTCATGGAGGAAAAGCGATCTCAGTTGAGATTCCTCAAACTGTTGTGCTTAAGATCGTTGAGACCCCTCCTAACTTTAAAGGTGATTCACAAGGCGGTAAAAAGCCGGCAACACTTGAAAGCGGGGCTGTGGTTCAGGTGCCATTTCATGTACTTGAGGGTGAGATGATAAAAGTCGATACAGTTGATTGTAAATATTTGGAGAAAGCTAAGTAGGGCTTATGGGTGAAGGTGTATCAGGCAAGGCCTGATACATTATTTCTTTTTCTTTTTCTTCTTTCTGAACACTCTTGTAGCATCTTTCACAATGGCATCAGGTATTGTTGCGATGGTCATGAACTCTGACATCTTTAACATAGGATACATAAAAGATATATAATATTTAGGATCTAGTATTTTGGCTTTTCCATTTTCTATAAGTACAGGATAAGGAAGCATCGCCGCGTTATTTCTTCCGATTTTTTTCGTGAACTTTCTTGTTCTTTTCCCTAATTTTATACCAATTAATGTTGAACCATTTTCAAGTGATTGTGTAAATACAACTTTTTTATTCTTTTTTATCCTTTCTAAAAGGTCATCACCTGAAGCAACCTCTATCATGTTCTCATAATAAGGCATACCATTCATAAATTGGTATTTTGCTAAAAGCTGAAACTTAAGTATATCTTTGGAATTACTTAAATCTGGAAATTGTGTGATCAGTTTGTCAAGTATAATTTTTGCGGACTTTTCATCATAGTCACCTTGTAAAAAGCCTTTTGCCATATACATAGGGTTTGTGATACTGATCGTTTTCTCTTTGGTATCTACAAGCACACGTAATGATGCTATAAAGCCTCTATTTTCTTTACTTGCCATAGTAACTAAGGATTTATCTGTAAATACGACAGAGAGCAGTGTACCTTTTTTATTGACAGGTGCTGTGGTGATAATTTCAAAGCCTGCAGCTTTGAGTTTCTCTTCAACTGTTTTTGCATCCATGAATTTACCACGAAGATAGGCCGATATTCTTCCCTGGCTGACTACACCTATCCGTGTATGTGTAGATGACTTAACTTTCTTCACATTGTCAAATCTATGTGGTATATAGTTTGGTGGCACACGTTTTGAAAATTTGATACTTCTATCATTTATATTCTTGTTGTTATTGAACGTAATAACTTCTGGAACTTTAGGTACAGTTGGAAGGGTAAGTGCATTACCTGTTTTTGGTACATTTTTGGTGTGAATCTCTTTTACCTTAGGATGTGTTTCTTTCTTTTTTGTTTCTACTGATACTTTTTGAGTTTTTTGTTCCGGTTCTTTTGTTTTCACAATATTTGTAGCATAGTGCAGCAAGGTATTTACATTTTCAGTTGGCTTCATTCCGAATGCAGTGAGGATCTCTGGTATTTCTCTGTCGAGTTTTTCAACAAGTTTGAGTCTTGTTTCATCTTTTATGTTCAGGGTATCTGATAAGTTTTGCCGTCTAAATATACCAACAACAATTTTGTTTGTGCCTTTTTTAATATACATATACATCGTACAGGGAACAAAAAGTCCTGCTTCGGGTCTTGCCCCTTCATTGTCAAACATACCATAAGAAAATTCAGACTTACAAATTGCGTAGGTCCAAAATCCATCATAACCGGAAAGTATGTCTTTTGCACTTTGTGTTGCTTGCATGAAATTATGGTACCCGGCAATGCGATATTTTTTCTCAATAAAGGCCAGCTCAAAACGGTCTTGGAAATCACTTATAAAATCATCCATGTTTTCTGGTGACTTAAACGCATATTCAAAGTTGATCATCCTTTTTTCGGGTAGTTTTGTGTAAGGCAAATATGATTTTCCCCCACCTAACTCTTTTTCAATCATTTTATCCAGCGATTGGAAACTTGCAGTGAACTTTTCTCTAACCTCTTTGTTTTTGATACCTAAAATATCTAACATTGGTTTAGGCATAAGATGTCCTACATGTGTCACATTTTCATCCAGTTTTTTGTGTATGAGGAGGTTGAATGGTGCAAATCCTGCGATACGGGGATCAATATTGAGGAGGGGAATGATTACTTTATCATTGGCAATAGGCATAAAACTCAAAACATCCAATACAGTTGAACCATATTTTGTTTTATAACGGTCATTGACTCTTTTATGTGGATCTGTAAGGTTGAAACCTATACTCTTGAGTTTTTTCTCTACAAGTTCATTATATGCTTCTTCCGCATTCCCTGGTATGGTATAGAAGACAGCCAGTGTGTCATTTTGTGATGTTTCATTGGAAGATGTTTTGGGCTGGGAAACGGCTAAAAGCAGTGAGGGTACTAAAACACTCAGACTCAAAATTAAGTTCTTCATTGTATTCATTTTAATCCTTTGGACAAGATATTCTTATAGGATAGCATATTGCTTATATACATAATAAATGGACATTATGGTTTTTGTAGATAGTGGGATAAACGCTACTAAAGGTTACGGTCATTTGGGTGTACTATAAGAAGGAAAGTCCTTCTCACAGTGGTAGTAAATGCTTACTGATTATTTGAAATAGTTTTCACAGAATCATTTGTGTTTTCTGAAATTGTTTTCACAGTTTTTGCAGAGTCAGATGAAATTTGTTTCACAGAATCACTGGCATTTGTATTGGTAGAGTCTATAGCTGTTCTTGTGTCGTTTGAAATAGTTTTCACTGAATCATTTGTATTTGTAGCTACAGAACTTACTGAATCTTTAGTATCAGTTGATATCGTTCCCGTTGTAGAATTCAAGTCATTAGAAACATCTTTTACTGCAGACGTAGAGTCACTGGAAACAGTTTTTACAGAATCTCTTGAGTCACTAGAAACAGTTTTTACAGAGTCAGTAGAGTCATTGGAAACAGTTTTTACAGAGTCGGTCGCATCTTTAGAAACAGTTTTGATTGAATCTTTTACATCAGTACTAACGACTGTAGTACTGTCTTTTAAGTCAGCTGTAGTTGTTTTAAGTGAATCTTTAGTATCAGTTGAAAGTCCAGTCGATGTATCAGAAAGGTCAGAAGTTGTGTTTACTTCCATTGTTTTAATATCATCTGACATTTTAGTTGAAGTGTCTTTTGCGTCATCACTAACTGTTGAAACAGTTCTTTCAGCACTTTTTGAAGTTTCTACTGCACCGTCTTTCATACTCGTTACAGAATCTTTAGCATCTTTACTCATGCTTACTGCAGCATCTTTCATATCTTTAAACATATCTCCAAAGTCAAAATCAGCTTGCGCGCTTGTTAGCAATAATGCAGCTACTGCTACAGAAGTTGTAATTATTTTTTTCATCTTTAATCCCTTTTTTTATGATTATTATGCATTATACTAAAAGTTATGTTAAGTATAACTTAGCATTTATTATATTTAATATAATTTATAGTTATATTAAATATAGTGTTATTTGAAATTAGTTTTTAAATCAATAATGAGAAATAAGATTTTGTAATGCGTGTTTTATTAAAGGGAATGAGAGTACAACCAGGTTAATCTGGTTGTACATTTTACTTTTTGCTTGTTACAGATCGTTTGAAATAGTCTTTGTAGAGTCATTTAGGTTATCTGAAACACTTTTCACAGATTTTGCAGAATCTTCAGAAATTTGTTTCACTGAATCACTTGCATTTTTATTGGTAGAGTCTATGGCACTTCTTGTGTTGTTAGAAATTGTTTTAGTAGCCTCATTTGCATTATCTGCAAGAGTATCTACAGAATCTTTAGAATCATTGGAAACATGAGAAACAGTATCAGCAGAATCATTAGAAACTTGAGAAACGGTATCAGCAGAATCATTAGAAATAGTTGATGATGTTTCATTCATATCATTAGAAATTGATTTTACTGAATCACTTGAGTCATTGGAAACAGTTTTGACAGCAGAAGTAGCATCTCCTGATACAGAAACAGTAGAGTCTTTAATATCTTTAGAAGCTACAGTTGCAGCATCTTTAAGATCTTTTGTTGTGTTGGTAATAGAGTCTTTAGTGTCTGTAGAAACAGAAACAGTAGTATCTCTACTGTCTTTAGAAGTAGATACTTCAGCTGTTTTAAGATCATCGGAAACTTTGACTGTACTGTCTTTAGCATCTTTACTTACGCTAGTGATTGTTCTTTCAGCACTTTTTGAAGTCTCAACAGTACCGTCTTTAATACTGTCAACAGAATCTTTAGCATCTTTACTCATACTCACAGCAGCTTCTTTCATATCAGAGAACATTTCGTTCAAATCGTTAGCTTGCACGCTTGTGATTACCAAGGCAGCTACTACTGCAGATGTTGTAATTATATTTTTCATGATTGAGTCCTTTTATATAAATTATAGTTATATATTATAACGAAACTTATATATAATATAACTTAAGATTAAAATTTACATATAACATCAACAAAAATTGTTATATAGTAGCGGAGGTTAGTATCTAGTGTAGAGTTTAGAGGAAAATAGAAGTAAAGAGAAATAAAAGCAACTCAGACTAGAGTTGCTTTTGATTAATTATAGATCGTTTGAAATAGTCTTTGTAGAGTCATTTACATTATCTGAAATAGATTTTACAGAAGCCGCAGAGTCAGATGAAATTTGTTTCACTGAATCACTTGCATTTGTATTTGTAGATTCTACAGATGCTCTTGCGTCATTAGAAATCGTTTTAGTAGATTCATTTGTGTTTTTAGCCACAGTGTCTATAGAGTCTTTAGAATCAGAAGAAACAGTTTTCACAGAATCAGCAGAATCTTTAGAGACAGTTTTCACAGAGTCAGAAGAGTCAGTAGAAACAGTTTTCACAGAATCAGCAGAATCTTTAGAGATGGTTTTCACAGAGTCAGAAGAGTCGTTAGAAACTGTTTTCACAGCAGAAGTACTGTCAGCAGAAACAGCAACCGTTGAATCCTTGAACTCTTTTGACGCTACAGTTGCAGAATCTTTAAGATCTTTTGTTGTGTTAGTGATAGAATCTTTTGTATCTGTAGAAACAGAAACTGTCGTATCTCTACTGTCTTTTGAAGTAGATACTTCAGCTGTTTTAAGGTCATCAGAAACTTTTACTGAAGTATCTTTAGCATCTTTACTTACGTTAGTTACGGATCTTTCAGCACTTTGACTTGTTTCAACTGCACCGTCTTTCATACTCGTTACAGAATCTTTAGCATCTTTACTCATGCTTACTGCAGCATCTTTCATATCTTTGAACATATCTCCAAAGTCAAAATCAGCTTGCGCGCTTGTTACCAATAGTGCAGCTACTGCCACAGATGTTGTAATCATTTTTTTCATTATTGAACCCTTTTTTGTTTTTAATAATGGAAGTATATCCTAACTTA
>JANTGW010000016.1 GCA_024762705.1 Sulfurimonas sp. | reverse complement strand
TAAAACTTCAAAAAGCGCAACATCAATTCCAAATTCTTAAAAACTTTAAAAAAGTTTCTCCACAAATGGTAAAAAAAATGGAATATATATCTGCAAAAGACAATGTAAAAGAATCAGAAGCAGGCTTATCTGTTGCAAAATCAAAACTTAAAGTTTTACAAAAAGAATTATCTTTGTATGCTATTTACAGTCCGATAGACGGGAAAGTTTTAGAGTCCAGACTTAGTATTGGAAAATACTTTTCTCCAAAAAGTAAACTACTCACCCTTGGCAGCAGCGCACTGAATCTACGTATTGACATTAACGAATACGACGTATACAAGTTTGCACCACATACAAACGCAGTTGCTTTTGTTCGCGGCCATCCAGAACTCAAAATACCGCTCAAGTATCTCTACACTATGCCTTATGTCGTACCTAAGAAAAATCTCACAGGGCTTTCAACGGAAAGAACCGATACAAGAGTTTTACAAGTACTTTATGCCTTGCCTAAAAAAGTTGACTTTTCTCTCTTTGTAGGACAGCAACTTAATGTATTTGTGCAAAGTAAAGGCAAATAGATGTTTCGTGTAGCTGTCGAAATGCTTATGGGAGACAAGACCAAGTATATTGGGCTCTTACTCGGTATCACTTTTACTGCTTTTTTAGTCACTTTTGCGCTCTCATATTTCGCAGGTTTTATGACACGAGGATTCTCTCTTGTCAATGAAAACCCCACAGCTGATATCTGGGTGATGGACAATGCGGTGAACTCTACAGAAGCTACCATAAATATGCCAAACTCTGCACTTGATCTAGTTAGAAGCGTGAGTGGTGTAAGCTATGCCACACCTCTTTATATCAGCGACATAACAGCAAGATTTCCAAACGGACATTTTCAAACATTTCAACTTATTGGTGTAGATGATGCGACACTTAGCGGTGCACCTGTTTTAAAAACGGGGCTTAAACAAAATGCACTGCGTCTTCCTGAAAGTGTCATTGTTGACAGCGGAGGGACAAAAGGTAAACTCCAAACACCTACAAATCAAAAAGATATGTGGAGTTATGATGGTGCACATCTGAATGCACCTACACGCAAGTTACGTTATGGCGATGAACTTCTCATTGATGACAGGCGGGTAATAGTCACTGGTGTTTCACATATGCTTGGAAGATTTCCGCCACGACCACTCATGTACACGACTGCTTCAAATTTTATACGTCTTACACCAGCTCAAAACAAAAGAGTAACCTTTATAATGGTAAGGGCATCAAAGAATATAAATCCTGAAATCTTGGCGCAAAAAATCCATAATCAGACAGGGTTAAAAGCCGTAACAAGCGCAGAACTTAAAAAAGAAACCGTCATGTGGTATCTCATCAACTCTGAGGATGTCGGTGATATGGTGAATATGATAATGTTGGCAATGCTTGTTGGTTTTGGAGTCACAGGTGTTATGCTTTATATGTTTACTTATGAAAATCTCAAACAGTATGCCGTTTTAAAAGCGATGGGTGCCACAAACAAACAACTCAGTACAATGGTATTTACACAAGCCTTTATCGGTGTACTCATAGGAAGCGGTATAGGCATCGGTATTGCCGGATTATTCGGAGAAATGGTATCAAGCGCTAATTTTCCGTTTCGGATGATGTGGTTTGCACCTATTATTGGCTTTTTAGGTGTTTTTATAGTAAGTGTTACTGCAGCGGTCATCAGTGTCAGACCTGTATTAAAACTAGAACCCGGTGTAGTGTTTGCAAGTAGATAAATAAGAAAAAAGGAAAAAAAGATGAAAACAATAATGATATTTTGGATGCTGAGCATGATTGCCCATGCCTCCTCATCAGTTGAGATAAGCGTAATCAACCCAGAAATGAATTCTCAACCCATTACGATTGAAGCCGAAGGTGTAGTTACTGCCAAAAATACAACCGTTTTAACTGCTAAATCGAGTGGAATTTTTCAGCCTTTTGTGCACAATAATGCAAATATAAAAAAAGGTGACAAAATAGCCAAAATAATAGATGAGAGAAGGATCAAAAAACTCAAACTGTTACAAAGTAAACTTGCACTTCAAGAAATTGAAATCAAGTCCCAAACAGTAAAAGTAAGTGATACTAAAGAGATGTATACAATGGGAGTCGGCTCAAAAAACAGCTATTTAAACGAAAAACTACTTCTTGAACAGTTAAAAGAATCTTATCATACTATCAAGAATGAATATGCGACTTTACTTTTAGAAGAACAAAATTCCCATGTATATGCGTTACAAGACGGTTTTATTACTAATCTTTTATCTAAAAACGCTTATGTGGATTACCAAACACAACTTGCAACTTTACTGACAAAAGAGACATCTGTTAAACTTTTCGTTGATTCAGCCTATGCCAAAAATCTTCATAAAAACATGCAAGTTATATTGCGTTCTAATTATGCACAGATAAATGGAATAGTAACTGATATACTCAATAACAGCTCAAACAACTTAATCGAAGTCATGGTAAAGCCAGATAAGCCAATGCCATTGAACTTACATGTAAATGCAAGTATAATCCTAAAAAATGTTACAGGCTTAAAAATACCAAAAGATTGTGTTGTATTAGTGGACAATCATCCTGCTATTTATGTTATTAAAGACAATATTGCACACTTAGTGTTTGTTGACATTCAAAAAGATATGATACAAAATGTTTTAATCAAAAATTCACTTGCCAAAGACACTCAAATAGCATATAAAAATGCTTATTTATTACATGATGGGTTAAAGGTTACAGTCAAATGAGTGCACAATCAAAAAAGGGTTTTTACCTTTATATACTTAAAAACAAACTAGCAATTTTACTCATTATAGCTCTGTTGGCAAGTGTTGGGTACAAAGTGTCTACTACTATTCCTCAGGGTGTTTTGCCAAATATATTTTTTCCTCGTATAGAAGTTAGCATTGAGAATGGGCATACGCCCATATCTCAAATGCTTTACTCAGTCACTAAACCAAGTGAAGAAGCTTTAAAAACGGTACAGGATGTGCAAAAGATTGTCTCATCCACATCTGTCGGCACAACAGATATCAATATCTATTTCAACTGGAATATAGATCCTTATTTAGCCTATCAGCTCGTCCAAGCCCGTATGGCAGATATAAAAAACACCATTGGTGCTAATGCTAAAGTGACAATTAAACAGGCGACACCGAGTATGTATCCTGTTTCTATCTATGCCATAGGTTCAAACAATATTGAACGTTCAAAACTGACTGAAAAACTTTACTATGAACTTAAGCCTGTTATGCTTGGAGTCGATGGTGTATATGACATTTTGATGAAATCTCCTGAGTGGAGCGAATACAAACTCATTCTTGACAGTAAAAAAGTGGCCGAGTATAACTTAAATATTGATGATATTATTGCACAACTCAAAGCACAGGATTCAATTGACTTTTTAGGGCTTATCAATGATAAACATACGCAATACATACTCTCTTTAAACCAAAAACGAACAGATGCAAATGACTTTTTGAAGTTAAATATCTCTCTTGGAAACGGGAAAAGCATTAAGCTAAGCGATATCGCGCTCTTACTTGAAAAATCCAATCCTATAAAAGAGATAAGCGGTGCGAATGGTTTTACAAATGCAGTTGTTTTTGACCTGTTACGTCAACCAAATGCCAATGCGGTGGACGTTCAAAAAGCATTTAATACAAAAGTAGACGAACTCAATAAAAAACTTGCCAAAGAAGGGATAAAGCTCGAAAAGTATTATGATGGAACCGACTTTATAAAAAAAGCTGTTAAAAGTGTTGTTGATGCTATTATGATAGGTTCAGTTATAGCTGTTTTAATTATATTTTTCTTTTTACGAAAATTCAAACTCTCTCTAGTCGCACTGTTTATTATACCGGTGACCTTTTTTATAACGATGATCGGAATGAAGCTTATAGGTATCGATTTTAACATCTTTTCTCTTGGCGGTATGGTCGCTGCTATGGGAGGACTGATCGACCAGATGCTTATCGTTGTAGAAAATATAGAACGCCATTATGAAAATGGAGAGACAAAACGAGATGCCATCATTAAAGGTTCTCGTGAAATCTTGCCTATTATGAGTATGGCTACAACTATTTCTGTATTGATATTTGTGCCTCTTTTACTTGTAAGCGGTATTGTGGGTGTGTTTTTTAAACAACTCGCCATAGTATTGGTAACTACTTATATGATATCCCAGATTATCGCTATCTTCCTTACACCAGTCATATCTTATTTGACGCTTCCGAAAGAGACCAACAAAGATGAAGATTTTATGAAAAAATATATTGATAAATATGTTGATTTCATGCGTAAAAGCTTTAAATATTCATGGGTATCAGTTCCTTTAATTCTTATTTCACTGGGAACATCCTTTTACCTTTATAAGAACATCCCTTCTACATTTTTACCTAAATGGGATGAAGGGAACATTGTTGTTGATTTGGTTTTACCGACTGAGATCACACTTGATGAGTCTAAAGAAGAGTTTGACCAGATAGGTAACATATTAAACACAATACCAGAAGTGAAAGACTGGACTATGCGTATAGGAACAGGTCTTGGAAAAATCAGTATTCCTATCAACCAGGGTGATTTTTTAGTAACACTAAAGAGTAATCATAAACGCAGTAGTTTTGAAGTGATTGATGATATACGGAAAAAATTAGAAGCAAAAATACCAAATATAGTAGAACTGGGACTCTCACAAGTGCTAGAAGACCGACTTGGAGACATAATGGGTGCTGATGCACCTATCTCTGTGCATCTTTTTGGATCAAACCCAGATGAGATAATCCATGAAGGGTATAAACTGCAAAAGACCCTTAGAAAGATAAAAGATGTAGAAGAGGTCAATGTTTTGACATCTTATGCTTCTCCTGCTATTAATATAAAAGCAAAAAGTATTGCTCTTTCACGATATGGCATCACAGAAGCTATGATAAGAACCCAGATAAATGCACTCTATTATGGTGATATTGCAGCTTCAGTGGCAAAAGGTGAAAAACTTATCAACCTGCGTGTTTTAATGAGTCGTCCAAATATTGATCCTATTGAGTATTTAAAACAGGATCTGAAAATATATTCACCGACACTCAAACAAAGGATCCCACTTAAAGAACTTGCAAACATTACATATGAAACCAAAGTGGCCGAAGTGAGTCACTATAATCTGTCTCCGGTATGTGTATTAGGAATACGTTTTAATGGAAATGATATGAGTGGAGTTGTCGCCAACATCAAAAAAGAGATGAACAGTGCAAAAATCCCTGACAATATCACGACGGAGATCAGCGGATTTTATAAAGAGCAGCAAAAATCATTTCAAGAGATGAGTTTAGTCATATTATTTGCAATCACTATTATTTTTATAGGACTGCTACTCAACTTCAGTTCACTGCGTATTGCCATCAGTATTGTTACAGCACTACTGTTGACCTCAACAGGGGTGTTTATTGCACTGTTTATTACCCATAAACCTTTGGATATCATGGCATTTATGGGAGTATTGATAGTCCTGAGTATTGTCATCAACAATAATGTTCTCATTTATGACTTTTTTCAAATGAATTTGAAAAATCAAACATGTGAGATAGAACAGCAGCTAGACGCTCTGGCACTTCGTGCAAAACCTATTTTGATGACGATGGTATCGAATGCTTTGGCTCTGCTTCCTATTGCTCTAGCCATTGGTACAGGTACGCAGATTATTCAAGATTTGGCTATAGCGATCATGGGTGGTCTGCTTTTTGCAATTTTAATCAACTTGTACATCATTCCGCTCTTTTTCCATTTTATAAGGATAAGATAAAATCTAAGATATGACATTTCATTTTTATTTCATTTTCACATCATAGAATTACTTATAAAATCGATATCTTCAAATGAGACAAAAGCATTTTTTCAAATTTCATTTTCTCCTTCCTTTTTGTTGCTTTTGCCTCACTTGAGGGTATCAAAATCAAATCTTGGATACAATAAAAATATGAAAATACTAATCATAGAAGATGATGAAAATATTCTTTCTTTTTTAAAAAGGGGTTTTGCTGAAGACGGGTTTATTGTCGATACTGCCAGTGATGGTGAGGATGGAGAGTACTTGGCTGTGACTAACAGTTATGACGTCATAATTTTAGACTGGATGATGCCTTATAAAAATGGCTTGGAAGTTCTAGCATCCCTAAGAAAGAAAAAAATCTCGACTCCTACTATTATGCTCAGCGCAAAAGGTGAAGTAAAAGATAAAATTTCAGGTTTAAACAGCGGTGCGGATGACTACCTTGCCAAACCCTTTTCATTCGATGAACTTCTAGCCAGAGTTGAAGCACTTTATCGCAGAAATATATCAAACGGTATAAATGAATTGACTATAGGTGACATATCAATAAATATTGACAAAAAAACAGTCAAAAAGAATGATATAACAATTGAAATTACGGCAAAAGAGTATGAACTATTGTCTTTTTTACTTAAAAATAAAAATTCTATTGTTTCAAATGCTATGATAGAAGAGCAGTTGTGGGATAACCAGGACTTTATAAATTCTAATGTCATCCAGGTTACCATATACCATCTTCGAAAAAAACTGGGAAAAGATTTTATAAAAAGTTTTAGAGGTTTAGGGTATAAAATTGAAATATAATAGTTTAAAGACCAGAGTTTTAGTCTGGTTTGGCAGTATCACTTTCATCATTTTATTGGTTTTCAGTATAGCTTTTAACTACTTTTTAAACAATAGTATCAATACCAATATTCAAAACAACCTACAAAACATCGCAAAACAAATTCCTTCCACGAAAAGTTTTAAAGATGTTGGTATCGCTATTTTAAAAAATGAAAAAATTATACATAAAAATGAAGCCTTTACTTTAAAGAATATCAGCCATTATTTGAACCAAAAAAAGAATTTTTTCATAATAGAACATGACCAAGATGACGATTTCATTGATGCGCTTTACATAGAAAAAAAACAAGATACAACTGTACTGATTTATAAAAAGAATATACGTAACAAAATCGAAGATTTTCAAGATGTTCTCATATTTTTGCTTCCATTATTACTCTTAGTACTGATTTTTTTAGCCAACAAACTTATTGATAAAATTTTATTGCCGATTCAAAACCTAACCAAAGCTACGCGTGACATCTCAATAACAAAATTTTCAAAAGATATTCCTTTGCCACAGAATGACGATGAAATCAAAGAGCTTATTATCTCGTTCAACAATATGATAGACAGATTGAGAAACGGAGTAGAGAAGCTCGACAGATTTAACAGCGACGTTTCTCATGAACTCAAAACTCCCCTTACCATCATACAGGGCGAAATAGAGATAACATTGAGAAAGACAAGACAACCGCAGGAATATGAACGAAGTATGCAAACAATTTTATCTCAAGCAAAACAAATTGAAAACATCATTGAACAACTATTGCTTTTAACAAAGTATTCAAAAGAGAACATTCAGGAATCTTTTGAGTTATGCAGTCTTGATTCTATACTTCTAGATGTGATTTCTGCATATGAAACGAAACTTAGGCAAAAACATCTGAATTTAAAAATTGACAAACTAGAACACATTACATGTAATGCAAATCCAATCCTTATAAAATCAATATTTTCAAATCTCATCGACAATGCAATAAAGTATACACCTGATTCAAAAAATATTACTATTACTTTATATAAAAGCAGTAAAATCCACTTTCTGATTCAAGATGAAGGTATAGGTATATCACAAGATCAATTGCCCAAAATTACAGACAGATTTTACAGAGTTGATGCATCAAGAAACAAAAGCATTAAAGGTTTTGGTCTTGGTCTAAGCATCGTAAAAAACAGTGTAGAGCTTCATGGTGGTACACTGGATATACATTCTGTCTTACATCAGGGTACCTCGGTTGACGTAAGTATATAATTTTTTATCTGTTTCATTTTAAACTCATTTTCAAAGTTTATTATTCCTCTATAACTTAACAACGGAGTATGATTATGAATGACAATTTAATAATAAAAGGCTTATTGGTTTTTAGTATATCAATAACATCAATAATGGCAAATGAAATAAACGATGAAGTAAACAAAACACATGTAGTCAAAATAAAAATATCTCAAAATTTGAATAAAAAAGAATCTTTAGCAGTTTTAGATAAACTACTTTCCCCTTTTGAAGATATGACAGAATATGCTCTAGCTAAAGATTTAGCAGGTATGAAAAAAGCGTACAAAGATATAGAGCATATTGAAGACAGTTCTCTTTTAAAACAGACAATCTCATCTTCTAAATTAAAAGTTCTCTCTCAAAATATTGAAAAACTCGAAAAATATATCAATAATGCAGATTATACAAATGTAGCACTTCTTTCCTCAACTATGTTTAATGACAGCATTACAAACTTCAAATATCAAAATAATATTCAAACTCAAATACATGTAGAACATTTAGACTATATGGGGTTTAGACTTCTAGCACTTCTAAATACAAAAAATATAAACTATGCCCAAATGAGTAAAGTAATTACAAGCGCAAAAGTCCACTGGAATGCAATAAAGAACAAATTGAAAGATGAAAACAGTGTTGATGCATTTAATTTACTCTTCGAAGGTTTAGAACACAGTGTTAAAAGCAAAAATGATGAAATGATTAAAATTCTTGCTGAACTCGATTTAGCATTGGTTGATGTGATTGAAAAGCAAATATAAATCTTAAAGCACCCATTAACTGCCAAAATGCTATTATTACAAAAACTAAATAAAGTAAACTATTTATGGCATTGATTGATCTACAAAAAATAAGCAAGCACTACTCTGCACAGAAAATTCTCACTGAAGTCGACTTCCATGTTGATGAGGGTGAGCGTATTGTCATCATTGGAAAAAATGGGAGTGGGAAATCTACTTTGATGAAAATCATCAATGGAACACTCACGCCTGACGGTGGACGACGCATTATCAAAAATGATTTGGAAGTAAAAATGCTTGACCAGCGTCCTGAATTTGAAGAAGGACACACTGTTCGTCAGGCTGTTGAAGCAGGACTCAAAGAGCTCAATGCTGCAAAAGAGCGTTATAATGAACTCTCTTTGCTTTTGGCCGAAGACTTTGACAACAAAGTGCTGTTAGATGAACACGAAAAACTCTCACGTTACATCGAACACCATAATGCCTGGAACTTGGATGATAAAATAGAACGAATCATTCAACATTTTCAGCTAAAAGCGTATGAGAACAAGCCGGTTGCACTTTTAAGCGGTGGAGAACAGCGTCGCGTGGCACTTGCTTCACTCCTACTGCAAAAACCCGATGTACTGCTGCTCGATGAGCCTACCAACCACCTTGATGTTTATATGGTTGAGTTTTTGGAAGAACTGCTGCTTAAAGAGAAATTCACCCTTGTTTTTATCTCTCACGACCGTTATTTCATCGACCATGTTGCTACAAAAAGTGTAGAAGTTGAAGACTGTGCACTTCGCGAATACAAAGGCGGTTATAATGACTACCTCACTCAAAAAGAGGAGTATCTCAAAACACTGCAAAAGCAACATGAAAACCTGTTAGGATTACTCAAAAGAGAAAATGAGTGGTTTGCCAGAGGCGTGCGTGCAAGACTCAAGCGTAATGAAGGACGTAAAGAGCGTTTGATGCAACTGCGCAAAGAAGCAAAAACAAATCCTGCAAAAATTCGTAAAATGTCAGTTGAGTTGCAGCGTGAGGCAAAACACTTTAACCGTGACAAAAGTATTAACAAACAAAAAATGCTCTTTGAAGTCGAAGATGTAGGTCTCAAGCTCGGTGAAAAAGAACTGTTGCATGACTTTTCAACACGTATTCTTCAAAAAGATGTCATAGCCATCGTCGGACCAAACGGCAGTGGAAAATCAACCCTGCTTAAAGCTCTGCTCGGACGCATAGAACCAACAAGTGGAAAAATAAAACGGGGAGAATTCAAGGTCGGTTATTTTGACCAGCACAGAGAAATGTTGGATGATGACAAAAACCTCATAGAGACCTTTTGTCCAAATGGTGGCGACCGCGTTAATGTGCGTGGCAGTGACTTACATGTATATGGTTACCTGAAAAACTTTCTTTTCCCTCGTGAATTTTTAGACAAAAAAATCGGTGTGCTCAGTGGTGGCGAGAAAAACAGAGTTGCCCTTGCCCTGCTTTTTACACAAAATGTAGATATACTCATTCTTGATGAGCCGACAAATGATTTAGACATTCCTACCATTAATATTTTAGAAGAGCAGTTGACAAATTTTCCCGGGGCTGTCATAATAGTCTCACATGATAGATACTTTGTAGACAAAATTGCAAAAAAACTCTTTATTTTCAAACCTGACAAAACCATAGAAGAGTCTCATCAGCTATATTCTGAATACTTGGAGCTTGAAAAGGAAGTGCAAGAACTTGAAGGGATGGAAAAAGAGGCTACAAAAGAGGAAAAACCTAAGTTACATGTAACACAAAAACCCAAAGCCTTAAAGCTAACCTTTAAAGAAAAAATAGCCTTAGAAAAACTTCCGCAGGAGATAGAAGAGCTTGAGGCAAAAATAGATGAGAAAAATGCCTGCCTCGCGGACCCTAAATGCTATGAAGAGATAGGCCTGAGCAAACTTGCCAAAGAACTCTCAGACATGGAAGCCCTTTATGAAGAAAAGGTCGAAGAGTTACTAAGTATTCAAGAAAAAGAAGAAGAGATTAACAATGGATGAAAAAGAGTATAAAGAAAAACGCGCCCAGGAAGTAGCCCAGCTCGGAGCCCAAACAACTGAATATAAGTACGAATATGCTCCAGAACTCTTAGAGACTTTTGAGAATGTACACCCTGAGATGGACTACTGGGTCACACTCAATGCAGATGAGTTCACATCCCTTTGTCCTAAAACAAATCAACCCGACTTCGGTACTCTCATCATCAACTATATTCCTGATGTGAAAATGGTTGAGAGCAAATCATTGAAGCTTTACCTGTTCAGTTTCATCAACAGCGGAGAGTTTCATGAGGATGTCGTCAATAAAATAGGTAAAGACCTAGTGGCACTCATGCAGCCAAAATACCTCGAGGTCATCGGGCTGTTTTACCCCAGAGGCAACATTAGCATTCATCCGACTTTTAGTTATGCCAAAGAGGAAGAAAAGTACAAGAAAATAAAAGAATACCGATTTCTAAACAGAAATCTCAACCCGCAAAGAGCAGGATAATATGCAGCTGACACCCTTACATGTAAAAGAGAACACACATATACAA
>JANTGW010000015.1 GCA_024762705.1 Sulfurimonas sp. | reverse complement strand
ATATTATATCTTCTGATGGTATGGTTGTGTGTTCAGATGTTAGCAGTGACGGAAAAGACCTTTTGTTAACTATGGCAAAACATGGTCAGCCTGATATCTATATGTATAACACCATGACAAATACTTATAAAAGAATTACGACTTACAGTGGTATTGATGTAAACGGCCAATTTATGGGAGATAATAAAATAATTTTCATTTCGTCTCGTTTGGGCTACCCGAATGTGTTTTCTAAAAGATTGGACACGGGTGTTGTTGAACAAATGGTTTATTACGGTAAAAGTAATTCTTCATGTAGTGCTCAGGGGCCATATGTAGTTTATCAGGCACGTGAAAGTTCAAATGCTTTTAGCCCAAATACATTTAATTTACATCTTATTTCTACTAAAACTGATTTTATCAGAAGACTTACGGCGACAGGTATCAACGAATTCCCGAGGTTTTCAAAAGACGGTGATGCGATTATTTTTATAAAAAACTATAAGTCACAAAGTGCCATAGGAATCATAAGGTTGATGCACAATAAGAATTATCTTTTTCCACTAAAATCTGGAAAAATACAGTCGATGGACTGGTGAAAAACAACTGTTAATAATTTATTACATTTTTTTGCTATAATATCTCAATTCAAAACTAAGGATATAAACGATGAAAAATATAGTTCTCTCAAGTGTACTGTTAGCTCTTTTGGCTTTTAGTGGATGTAGTACAAAAGAGCCGGCAGTAGAAGCTCAAACTGAAGAAGTAAGTGCACCGGTAGTACAAGAAGCAGAAGCTGTTGAAACAGAAACAGTAGCAACTGAGAATGTTAATGTAAGCTCAAGTACCAATGAGCTTAGTGCTAATGAAATAGAGGCAAAACTTCCGACAATCTATTTTGATTTTGACAAGTATAACATCAAACCTGAGATGCAAGAGAAAATCGTTGCAGCGGCAGAGCTTGGCAAAACTGGTGCAAAATCATTTAAGGTAAAGCTTGAAGGTAACTGTGATGAATGGGGAAGTGATGAGTACAACTTTGCTCTTGGGCTTAAACGTGCAAAAGCAGTTAAAGATGCATTAGTTGCTGAAGGTATTGATGCTTCTCGTATTTCTATGGTAAGTTACGGAGAAAGCAATCCTGTATGTACAGATCATACGAGAGAATGCTGGGCTAAAAACCGTCGCGTTGACTTTAAACTTTTACCATAAGTTTTTAATAGATGAAAAGTAATACAAAAGCTTTACTGCTGGTTACTTTTGTCTCTTCTTTATCATTTGCTGCCGAACCTTCCGCGTTTGGAGCAGGTGATCTTACTTCACCAAAGCCTTACGGTCTTACTCAAAATGAAAAAGTGATATTACAGACTAAAGATACTTTAAAAAAAGTAGCAATTCATACAAAATCACAAGCCAGTGAACTTGATTCATTACGTGAGAGAATTGACGGTATTCAAAGTGTTGTAGAAAATTTAAGTATTAAATCACATAATAACAAAATTAATTTACAAAAATTTAAAGAAGAAAACAAAGCAAGCATTGAAAACATACATGAATTGCAAAGCAGGTTAGGTGAAAATATACAAAAGAACACGCAAGAGATAGAAAAACTGCAAGTGATGATTTTGGAGCTTTCCAAAGTTGTTGATAAAATCAATGCTGAGTATGTAAGCAAAGATGAGTTCAATGCTCTTGTTAATGATATAAACAATTTTAAAAGTATAGTTGCCAAAGAGATGAAGTCAAAAAAAACAAGCACTAAATCTTCAAAAGTCAGCAGTGCCAAGCTGTATAATCAAGCGAAAGCATATTTTGATAAAAAATACTATACAAAAGCAATTCAAAATTATGAAGAACTTATAAAAAGAAACTATAAACCGGCATATGCTCATTATATGATTGGCGAGATGAATTTTAGGAGAAAAAATTATGCAGAGGCGATTTCATATTTTAAAAAAAGTGCCTCTTTATATGATAAAGCTTCCTATATGCCAACTCTAATGTTACATACTGCAATTGCAATGGATAAGACAGGTGATAAGGAGCATGCCAAAGTATTTTTTAATGCAATAGTTGCAAAGTATCCGAATTCAAAAGAAGCGAATGAGGCTAAAAAATATTTAGGACTCAGCTAGTTAAAGTGCGATTTTCAGCAATAATATATATTATTATGATAAAATCTCGAAAAATATAAAGGTAATGTAATGGCAATTCAAGACAATCAAGTAGTATCAATGGAATATGAAGTACGTGATGGCGACAAAGTTGTAGATAGTAACAAAGGCGGAGCTCCATTAGTATTTATGTTCGGTAAGGGACAGATAATTCCAGGACTAGAAAATGGAATTAAAGATATGAATATCGGTGATAAGGCTGATGTTTTGGTAAAAGCGGCAGATGCATATGGTGAATACAATGCAGATGCTACGCAAGAAGTGCCAAAAGAACAGTTTGCAGGTATTGATTTACAAGAAGGTATGACTCTATACGGTCAAGGTGAAGACGGTGGTACTGTACAAGTAACTGTTAAAGAAATTAAAGACGATAGTGTTGTTATTGACTTTAATCATCCATTGGCAGGAAAAGACTTAATGTTTACTGTTGCTATAAATAATGTTAGAGATGCATCTGCTGAAGAAGCAATGACTGGTATTCCAGAAGAAAACAAACCTTCTGGTGAAGAAGGTTGTTGTGGAACAGGTGGCGGCAGCGGCTGTGGATGTAACTAAGTTTCTAACTGCTTGTGAAGCTTCTGATCAAGCAAAAAAGACTGCTACACTTTTAAAAACACTGACAGTAAATGCACTTATCACAGGTGAAATCGGTGTTGGAAAAAAGACCTTAGCATCTTTTATTCTTCCGGATGCATTTACAATAGATGCATCCAATTTTGATGAGTTACTGCTTTCTTTGGAAAACTCAGAAAATATTATAATCACTAATCTTGACAAATCACCTAATATTGAACGCTTAATTCAAGCTATTAAAGAAAATAATGTAAGAGTAATAGCGACAGCTAAAGATTCTTTTATGAATCAGGCAATTGATGAGCTATTTAGCATTAAGTTCAATATTCCTCCTTTGAGAGAAAGAATGGAAGATGTACAAGTGTTAATTCAAAAATTTCTTGCCGATGCAATCACGTTATTTGGCGGCAGCAATAATTTTGATGTAAATAATTTTAATCCGGATTTATCCGAGAATGCCCTTTCTTTAAAAAGACAGGTGATGATAAATTATTTACTTCAAGATATAAAAGATACTGAGTTGATGGATATAATAGAACAGTTTCTTTATAATAAACTCGGCTCTAGCAGTGACTATAGAAACTTTTTATATCTTTTTGAAGCACCACTGATAAAAGCAGGACTTCATAAGTTTAAGTCTCAAGTTCAACTGGCTGAGAGTTTAGGCTTGAATAGAAACACATTAAGAAAAAAAATATCAGAAAATAAAAAATATATAGAAGGAAAAATATGAAAAAAATAGCAATGATATTCGCCGGACAAGGTTCTCAGGCAGTAGGTATGGGAAAAGACTTTTATGAAAACTCTGCACTAGCGAGAGAAATGTTTGACAAAGCCGGTGAAAGAATTGGTGTGGATTTCAAAGAGATTATTTTTGAAGAAAATGATAAATTGGGCCAAACTGCATACACACAACCTGCAATTTTACTTGTACAGATGATAGCCTATAAACTGTTTAAAGAGGCTTGTCCTGATGTAAAAGCAGAACTTTTTTTAGGACATTCTTTAGGTGAGTTTTCTGCTTTGTGTGCTAGTGGTGCGATTGATTATGTAGATGCTGTTGAACTCGTTCATAAACGTGGTGCTTACATGCAAGAGGCATGTGATACGGTTGAAGCCGGCATGATGGCTATTGTCGGACTTGATGATGAGTCAGTTGAGAAAATATGTGAAGATGCACAAAAAGAAGGTAAAAAAGTCTGGCCTGCTAATTACAATCAAGATGGACAGCTTGTTGTGGCTGGAATGAAATCTGATTTGGCTTCATTAGAGCAGACATTTAAAGATGCAGGAGCAAAAAGAGCACTCCTTTTAAACATGTCAGTAGCGTCACACTGTGATATTTTAGCACCTGCTCAAGAGCCTTTGGCTGAATTAATGCAGAAGTATATCACTGACAATTTTGAAGCACCTGTAATATCTAATGTAACAACAAAACCTTACAGCACTAAAGCTGATGCTGTTGAACTCTTAAAAGAACAACTGGTTATGCCTGTCAAGTATAAGCAGTCTATTCAGGCAATAGCACCTGATGTTGATATGGCTATAGAGTTTGGTAACGGTGTAGTTTTAAAGGGACTTAACAGAAGAATTGCCAAAGATTTACCAACAGTAAATGTATCAGATATGGCATCTTTGCAAAAAGTTAAAGAGGAAGTCTGCTCATAAAATGAGAGTAACGCTTGCGCAAACTTCGCCGAAGTTAAACCGTACAAATCTTAAGGATATAATTGCTTATATAGATGATGTTAAGGAAAAGTCAGATCTCATAGTCTTTCCTGAACTTGCCTTGAGCGGATATTTACTGCAGGATAAACTCTTTGAAGATGCATGGTCTTTAGATGAATTACATATTTTGGAAACACTGAGTCAAGATATAGATATTGTTGTCGGTGCAGCTATACGTGATGGTGATGTTTTTAGAAATACAGGGCTTTACTATAGCAGTGGAAAACTTGTTTCAAAGCATATAAAAGTGCATCTGCCAAACTATGGAATGTTTGAAGAAGCACGCTATTTTGAAGGCGGAGATAAATTTGAATCTTTTGAAGTCAATGGTCGAAAAATTTCCATGCTTGTTTGCGAAGATTTATGGCATAACAGTGTGCACGAAGAGCTTATAAAGCTGGGACCTGACTTGATTATAGCACTTGTGGCATCACCGGCACGAGGGTTTAGTGAAAGTTCTTTGAGCATTCGCGACAAATGGTATCAAATAATTGGTGATGTTGCCAAAGAGTGTAATGCAGAGCTTATTTTTGTTAACCGTGTTGGTTTTGAAGATGGACTCGGATTTTGGGGCGGAAGCTGTATTGTTGAGAGAAATGGAAGTATAATGAATAAACTGCCATTATTTAAAAAAGATATGCAAACATTTACGATTGAGGAAGTAGTATGAAAATAGCGATAATGGGTGCAATGCCTGAAGAAATCGCACCGATATTAGAAAAGGTCGGTGAATATAAAACAACAAAATATGCAGGCAATACTTATTATGAGGCGAATTATAAAGGTGTTGATTTAGTTATTGCCTACTCAAAAATCGGTAAAGTCTTTTCAACGCTCACCGCAACTACAATGTGTGAGCATTTTGGAGCAACTAAACTTCTTTTTTCGGGAGTTGCAGGGGCAATTTCGCCAAAACTCAAAGTTGGCGATTTGATCGTAGCAACAAAACTTGCACAACATGATTTGGACATTACGGCTTTTGGACATCCTTTTGGATATGTTCCTGAGGGCTCAGTATATGTCGAAGCGGATAAAGAACTCATTGCGCTTTCAAAGGAAGTGGCAAAAGAAATGGGAAAATCTGTACAAGAGGGCATCATCGCAACAGGTGATCAGTTTGTAGCAGATGAAAAACGTAAGAACTGGATCGGTGAGACATTTCATGCAGATGCTTTAGAAATGGAAGGTGCAAGTGTTGCCGTTGTGTGTGATGCTTTACATGTACCTTTTTTTATTCTTCGCGCTATCAGTGATGCGGCAGATATGGACGCGAGCTTTTCTTTTGATGAGTTTTTGGAAACAAGTGCAGTCCAATCTGCAGAGTTTGTTATGAAAATGGTGGACAAGCTTGTCCGTTAAACTTTCTAAAAAAATTATGTCAAAACTGGGTAAGACAAATGCCGAGTTTAAGCTTATAGAAGAAGGCGACAAAATTTTAGTCGGACTTAGCGGGGGAAAAGATTCTCTAACTATGATTCATGCAATGAAAGAGCAGCAACGTCGCGCTCCATTTGAATTTGAATTTATCGCTGTTACGGTGAGCTACGGTATGGGTGAAAATTATGACAAGCTTGCTACCCACTGCAAAGAGCATGGCATTAAACATTTCATAAAAGATACACAAACATACGATCTTGCAAAGGAGAAAATTCGTAAAAATTCCTCATTTTGCAGTTTCTTTTCCCGTATGAGAAGAGGTTATCTCTACAGTGTAGCGCAAGAACTGGGGTGTAATAAAGTAGCCCTGGGACATCATATGGATGATGCGGCAGAGAGCTTTTTCATGAACTTTATCTACAATGGACAAATGAGAAGTCTTGCACCAAAATATACAGCGGAGAATGGTTTAATCGTTATCCGTCCATTGATTCAAATGCGCGAGAGACAGCTTCGTGCTTTTGTGCAGGATAATGAGATTGAGGCTATAGGTGATGAAGCATGTCCTGCCATGCGTTTTGATATAAAAATGCCTCATGCAAGGCAAAGCACCAAAGAGATGCTCGCAAAAATGGAAAAAGAGTTTCCGCAACTCTTTACTTCACTTAATGCTGCTTTTAAAAATATAAGTGTTGAGAGCTTTTTTATGACTGAGGAGTAGTTTGCTCATCATAGATTACAGCAGTTCCTGCAATCAAGTCGTGCAATCCTCTTTTGTCTTTTCTAAAAGCTACCATCAAAAAACCTATGCCAAACAGAAGCAATGAAGGTATATAGGCTAAAGAACGTGTAATCGCCTGTTTCTTGTTTATATCTTTACCTGTCTGTGCATCGACGATCTTTACATGTAAGAACTTTTTTCCTGGGGTTGCTCCCTGCCAGTTATCCCAAAAAATGACTGTTAAGATTAAAACTGAAAATTCAAAAACCAATTCCCATTTCAAAGAAGTTTTTGGCTGGGTGTCGAGTGCATGTCTATTTCCACTCATTGCCATTTGTATATTTTGCTGGTATTGGGAAAAGTCAAACCATTCACCGCCACTTAAAAAGTAAACTATAATCCCAATCGGAAGTGCTAAAAAGAGGGTATCTAAAAATGAAGTAAAAAATCGAATCCAAAATCCAGCAGGCTTTACTTCATTCATAGACTAGTTACACATGATAATTTGGAGCTTCTTGCGTGATAATAACATCATGAACATGAGACTCTTTAAGTCCAGCTGATGTGATTTCGACAAACTCTGCTTTGTCCCAGAATGCTTCTATACTTTCACTTCCGCAATAACCCATAGAAGAACGTAGTCCACCCATCATTTGGTGTACGATTCCTGCTATTGAACCTCTAAAAGGAACACGTCCTTCAATTCCCTCTGGAACCAGTTTGTCCGCAGCTGTACCTTCTTGAAAATATCTGTCATTACTTCCTTTTTGCATTGCACCGATTGAACCCATACCGCGATAAGACTTGTATTGACGTCCTTGAAACATAATAGTTTCACCCGGTGATTCTTCTGTACCTGCTAAGAGTGAACCCGCCATAACACACGAAGCACCGACTGCAAGAGCCTTTGCTATGTCACCAGAGTATTTGATACCGCCGTCGGCAATTACAGGAACACCATGAGGACGAGCTGCTTCGGCACACTCATCGATAGCAGAAATTTGCGGAACACCGACACCTGCAACTATGCGGGTTGTACAGATAGAACCAGGCCCGATTCCAACTTTCACTGCATCTGCTCCGGCTTCGATTAATGATAAAACTGCCTCTTTTGTAGCTATATTTCCGGCAATTACATCTATTTCCAAAGTTTCTTTGATAGCTTTAACAGTATCTATGATTCCTTTTGAATGTCCATGTGCAGAATCAAGAACAAGTACATCAGCACCTGCATCTACAAGTGCTTTTGCTCTGTCCATTTGTCCAACGCCAATAGCTGCACCGACAACCAAGCGGCCAAAAGCATCTTTATTTGAATTCGGATATTCTATACGTTTTTTAATGTCTTTGATAGTCACAAGACCCTTTAAAAATCCATTTTCATCAATAATAGGCAGTTTTTCTATTTTGTTTTGGTGCATAATGTCAGCTGCTTCGTCTAAAGATATGCCATTTTTAGCAGTGACAAGCGGCATTTTTGTCATAACTTCATCTGCACGCTTACGCATATTTTTTTCAAATCTCATATCACGGTTTGTCAAAATACCTAGTAGTTTGTTGTGCCCGTCTACAACAGGAACACCGGAAATTTTAAATTCATTCATTAGCGCTTCTGCTTCTGCCAAAGTTGCATCGGGATGAACATAGATAGGATCTATAATTATTCCGCTTTCAGATTTTTTAACTTTTCTTACTTGCTTACATTGTGTTTCTATGTCCATATTTTTGTGAATAATTCCGATACCGCCGAGTCTTGCCATGGCTATAGCAGCACGGTACTCGGTTACAGTATCCATTGCAGCTGAAACCATAGGAATTTTTAAACTGATGTTACGAGTGAGTTTAGTTTCTAGAGAGACCTCTTTTGGAAGTACTTCCGAATATTGTGGTACTAAAAGTACATCTTCAAATGTCAGTGCGCGTTTACGAATTCTCATGGGTATCCTTTTGTAGGGTATAGAAGTTAAAATTCTTGAATTATACCCATTTTGTAGTTAAAAAGAGGTAAAATATGAAGAGCTGAAAAGTTTTAATTGTGTAATCTATTTTTTATTTTTTTTTAGGTGCTTTTCTAAAAAGATGGTAGTTTTCTGACTCAAGCATATCTTCAACATAGCTAACTACACATTTTGTACAATTTGTCCATATTCCAGAAGGTAGTCTGACTTCAAGTTTTTTCTTTTCACGGAGTTTGATGATTTTTTTTGGACTTAATATTTTTGTAACAGGAGCAAAATCTACATCTGTTAAATCAATGTCATTTTTGTAGAATATAGTTTGTTTTTTAAAGTTGCCCCATCCGGGTATGCCATCTTCAGTATAAGGAACTTCATGTCCATTTTTGAACTTGACTATCATTTTATAATAAGAGTTGTCAAAGACCTGAGAAACCTTTCCTTTTCCAAATACTAAACCATAAAGCTTGTCTTTTACTTTTACATTGTCAAAATATGCCATTTGTCTACTCCATTTCTAGGAAAATTTGTGACATTATTATAGTGATTTTGTATTTCAGTTTGATTACAAAGCTTTATGCTTTGTAGGAGATTGCCTTTTCTAAACTGAGTGAACCATTAAAAAGTGTCTGTTCATCATAGGCATTGGCAATTAGCTGCAGTCCGACAGGCATATCTTCTTTATTTTTCATAATAGGCAAAGAGAGCGCCGGAAGTCCTGCAAGGTTCACACTGATTGTATAAATGTCACTCAAATACATCTGCATCGGAGTCGCAAGCTCACCAAATTTTGGTGCAACACTTGGTGCAACAGGTGATAGAATTAAATCAACATCTTCAAATATTTTGGTATATTCATCTTTAATGATGTGACGAGTTTTTTGTGCTTTTACATAATAAGCCTCATAGTAACCGCTTGAAAGTACAAAGTTACCGAGTAAAATACGGCGTTTAACTTCATCACCAAAGCCTTCACTTCTTGTTTTGTAGTAAGTCTCTTCAAGGTTTGCACCCTCAACACGGTTTCCGTAACGAATACCGTCATATCTTCCAAGGTTTGTGGTCGCTTCGGCAGTTGCTGTGATATAGTAAGCTGAAATGTCATATTTGGCATCCATCATCTCTTTTTCAACTATAGTGTGTCCTTGAGATTTGAGTGCTTCAATGGCTTTAGCGTAAGCTTCTTTGATGTCATCACTTGCTTTTTCAATGTACTTTGGCAGTACGGCGATCGTAAGTTTTTTGTTCGGGTCAAGCTTATCGCTAACTTTATCGTCCATCATGGCGTTTGTAGAGTCTTTTTCATCACTTCCGCTAATGATGTCATAAAGAATAGCTGCATCTTCGACATTTTGCGTCATCGGTCCGATTTGATCAAGACTTGAAGCATAGGCACCAAGACCGTAACGGCTGACTCTTCCATATGTCGGTTTCATTCCGATTATACCGCAGTATGCAGCAGGTTGACGGATAGATCCGCCGGTATCAGAACCGAGTGCGGCTATGGCCAAACCTGCACCGACTGCTGCAGCCGATCCGCCTGAGCTTCCACCTGGAACATGCTCAGCATTTACAGGGTTGAGTGTTTTTCCATAGTAGCTTGTTTCAGTTGTAGAACCCATGGCAAACTCATCCATATTTGTACGTCCAAAAGGGCTTAGGCCTGCGTCTAAAAGTTTATTTATGACTGTTGCATTGTAAGGAGCGATGTAGCCTTGAAGGATTTTAGAAGCCGATGTCACAGACCAGTCTTTGACCTGAATATTGTCTTTGATGGCAATAGGGACACCTTCACCGACATTGTTTACATCTATATATGCATTCAAATCTTTGTTCGCTTCTATCTTTGCCTGTAATTCTTCTTTAAATTTGTTTAATTCATCTTTACTCAGTGAAAGAGCTTCTTTTAATGTAATCACTAACTTTCCTTTTTGAATTTTTTAACAGCGAAAATACCAATGCCTATAACAACGAAAATAAGAGTTATCGTCGTTATGATTATGGCTGGTGTAACAGGTTGGTTAAAATCAACCATTTACTACACTTTGACATCGCCCGCAGAGACAATCCTCTTCCTCTGCTTGATATTTCCAACATCTAGGACATTTGAATTTACTTGCTTTTGCAATGGAAAAAGTATCTTCATCGACTTTGAAACTTGCGATGATCTCTTCTTCCGGTTTATCTTCAAATACTCCTGAAACAACAAACCAGTCTTCAGCATCCACTTTGTCCATCTCTAAAGCTGTTTTAGATTCTGTATAGATGACAAGCTCAAGCGTACTTTTGATGATCTTCTCTTTTTTGAGCTTGTCGACTTCTGCGCCGAAACCTTCACGTGCTTTGACCATATACTCAGCATCAAAAGGAACCTCTCCTGCTTCAATTTTTTCATAGCTCATATCAAAGATATCCTCTGCATCACCTTTTATGATAGCAGGTGCATTTTCTACGATCTCATCAGCTGTATATGTAATAATAGGTGCCATTAACAGTAGCAATGTTTTTGTGATCATCGCCATTGCACTTTGACTTGCACGTCTACGCTTACTCTCTTTTGCATTACAGTAAAGATTATCTTTTGTCATGTCTATGTACATACCGCTAAGCTCATTTACAATGAAATTGTTTAGTGTGCTCATACCGTTTACAAAGTTGTACTCTGAAAACTGTTTATGGACTTCATCAAGTGTGTTTTGTGCAACATTTAAGATCCACTTATCCAAGTCGCCCATATCTTCATACGCTGTTAGGTTTTCAAGGTCATTTATGTTTGCAAGCATGATTCTGAATGTATTTCTCAGTTTTCTATAGTTCTCAGAAGTCTGTTTCAGGATTCCTTGAGAAATTTTCAAATCACCCTGGTAGTCTGAAGAAGCAACCCAAAGTCTTAAAATCTCACTTCCGTACTCTTTTAAAACTTTTTCCGGTGCGATGACATTGCCTTTGGACTTAGACATCTTCTCGCCTTTTTCATCGACAGTAAAACCGTGAGTGAGCACACCTTTGTATGGTGCTTTGTGCTCAATTGCAGAAGATAAGAACAAAGATGACTGGAACCAACCGCGATGCTGGTCAGAACCCTCTACGTAAAGATCGGCCGGATAATCACCAGCATCATAGTTACGTGATTTCAGCACTGAGTTCCATGTAGAGCCTGAGTCAAACCATACATCTAATATATCTGTCACTTTTTCAAGCTCTTCTGGCTTATAACCGCTTCCCGGATAAAGTAGCTGTGCAATATCCATAGAGTACCAGGCATCACTTCCCTGCATTTCAAAGATCATAGCAACAAAGTTGAGAACTTTTTCATCTAAAAGTACTTCACCCGTTGC
>JANTGW010000014.1 GCA_024762705.1 Sulfurimonas sp. | reverse complement strand
TCTTTTCAGCCGCTGCTTTTGCTCTAATGAATCTATATATAAAGTATATTGATTCTGCTTTACATGTAAAGATGTTTTAAAGTAGGCTTCAATGTCATTCAGTATATCTGGATTGTACGGTTCAACTTTCAATGTTAGATTTTCTACATCAGATATATTCCATAAAATCTTGTGCCTTACACTACTATGAATATGAGCAAACGTTATCTTGATGGCTTTACATTCTCTTCTCAACAAGGTTTCTCTCAATTCAAAAAAATCATTTCTGCTTTTTTTTGCATAAAGTGCATAAAGCCATTTAAGTAAAAAAGTACGATAATGGTTGCTTTTGTTCGAAGCAGGTATGTATAAAGATTTTTCACTCGCTACAGCGTCATTAAAATATTTGTGTATATAATGCTGTATATAGTCAATCTTCATTGAGTGTGAGTTAACTCTAACAATAGTTTCATGCGCCCCGAGTAAAATCTGCATCTATACACCTTTTTTCATTTATTAAGCAAAATATATACCAAATATCAAAGCTTAGTGATAAATTTCTCTTTACATTATTTTAATTTAAGTTTTAAACAGTTAGAATCTTCCATAAGACAATTTTATAACATAGGAAGATTCGATGGGCAAGATACTGATAGTGGATGATTCGAGCTTAATTCGTTCTGTTGCTTCAAGTGCAACACAAGAGGCAGGCCATGAAGCTGTAGTGGCTGAAAACGGGCAAGAAGGTCTGGATAAACTCGCCGAAGAAAAGTTTGATCTGATTTTCAGTGATGTCAATATGCCCATCATGGGCGGTTTGGAGATGGTCGAACATATAAAGAACGATGAGGCTACCAAATACATTCCTATTGTTATGCTTACCACTGAATCAAACCCTGATTTAAAAGCAAAAGGACAAGCTTTAGGCGTAAAAGCCTGGATGCTCAAGCCATTTAATAAAAAGAAATTTTTTATGGCTGTAAAAAAATTGATAGCCTGAGTATGATTCATGAAATTTGATGAAGATGAGTTAAATATTTATAATGTCGAGTCACTTCATAAGTCATTACTCGAAGCTTCTGCTAAAGATGAACTTGTTTTAGACATGCAAAATGTCAACAAAATAGATATGAGTGTTATCCAGCTTTTTATCTCTGCACAAAAGAGCGCAAACAATAATTCCAAACGATTTCTACTGCAAAATGTAAATGAAGAACTTTCACAGATATTTAAAGATTCTGCTTGTGAGTTTCTACTGGAGCAGAACTGATGAATGAAGAATTAGAACTTTTTTGTGAAGATGCAGATGAACAGCTTACCTTTATGGAAAATGCACTTATTGCTATGCAGGAAAACGGAGTTGATGAAGAAAACATAGGCGCGCTTTTCCGTGCTATGCATACCATAAAAGGGACTGCAGGCATGTTCGGATTTGATGCTATAGTCAACTTTGCACATGTCGCTGAAAGCCTTCTAAGTGAAGTGCGTGACAAAAAAGTCGCACTTACTCCAGAGATGATAGACCTCTTTTTAAAGGTAAAAGATCATACTCAGCATCTTATAGACCTCGCTATAAAAGAAGAAGATATAGATGAATTCACACAGTTGACAAATGAGCAGCTTTTAGAGATGCTGAGTATGCATATGCCGAACAACCAAGCACAAGGTAATATACAAAAAGACCTTATAACTGATGAAGAAAGACTAGATGAAGCAATTGAAGATATGGAAGATGAATCCCTCTGGCATATCTCTTTACGATTAAAACCAAACTTTTTCACAACCGGTATGGATATCATCAATATTCTAAGTTTTTTCAATGAGCTTGGAAAGATAAAGAAAATATTTCCGATCATTTCCAACATTCCTTCTTTAGAAGATATTGTTCCCACTCAGGCATATATTGGGTATGAGATTCTCTTTCTTACTGATGTAGAGTATGAAGATATTGAAGAGATTTTTGAATTTGTTTTAGACGACATTGAACTCTTTATATTTAAAGCTGACGATACAGAATCCTTAAAAAAGCTTATTGCTGAGTCTCATGATAAAACAAGTCTACAAGAAGAGCTCTTAAAACATGACTTTTATGATGCATCCGTCTTTGAAGAACCAAAACAGGAAAATACACAAGAAAAACCTTCAGAGGAGATTCCTCCAAAAGTAATAAAAAAACCTACACAAGAAGAAAAGAAACACTTTTCCCTTCGTGTAGACTCTTCTAAAATAGACCAATTAATAAATCAGATCTCAGAAATGGTCATTGCAAATGCAAAAGTTACCCAGCGGGCAGATGAACTCGAAGACAATGAGCTCAGTGAATCAGCAACAGTATTGAGTGATATGTTAGAAGAGATTCGTACCGGTGTTATGAATATCCGTATGGTTCAAGTCGGTGACAGTTTTAACAAATTTAAAAGAATCGTTCATGATGTTGCTAAAAAGGTAAACAAAGAAATTGACTTTGATATTATTGGAGGTGAAACGGAACTTGATAAAATGGTAGTTGAAAAGATCTCTGATCCACTGATGCATATGCTGAGAAACTCTATAGACCATGGTATAGAAATGCCAGAGGAGAGAGAGAAACTCGGAAAACCTAGAAGTGGTAAAGTGACACTTACAACCTATCCGGATGCAGGTACTATAGTCATAGAGATCAAAGATGACGGCAGAGGTCTGCCAAAAGACAAAATATTGCAAAAGGCGATTAAAAACGGACTTGTTTCTCAAGAGAATAATCTTACCGACAAAGAGATATATAATCTCATTTTTGAAGCGGGACTCTCTACCGCTGAGGAAGTCTCTGACATATCCGGACGTGGTGTCGGCATGGACGTTGTAAAGAGAAATATTGAAAGCCTGCGAGGTACTGTTGAAATCAACTCAAAAGAGGGAGAAGGCAGTACTTTTACGATCAGACTTCCACTTACATTGGCCATCATTGACGGATTTTTGGTACAAAGTGGTGATACAAAATATATAATCCCTCTTGAGATGATACAAGAGTGTATAGAGCTCGACACGCATTACAAAGAGCAGATGAATGGAAACGGATTCATCAATCTAAGAGATTTCATGTTACCGCTTTTAGATATCAGGGAATATTTTAGTGAAACAGCTTCACATACACAACGAGAGAATGTTGTGGTTGTTCGGTATGGTGAGTATACAATGGGGATAGTCGTAGATGAACTCTTCGGTGAATTTCAAACTGTTATCAAGCCTTTAGGTGAAGTTTTTAGTAAGGTTCCGGGTATAAGCGGTGGGACCATCTTAGGAAGTGGGGAAATAGCCCTTATATTTGACATTCCAAAACTTATGGAACATAAAATTAGAGAAATCAACTAAAAAGGAGGAAGTAAATGTTAGAAAAAGAAAAAATATTAGACGATGAAGATTTTCTAGTAAGTACAACAGATAAAAATGGGGTTATTACATATACAAATTTTGGTTTTGCGAACATGGCGGAGTATTCGGTAGAAGAGCTTTATGGAAAACCTCATAACATTGTTCGACATCCGGACATGCCAAAAGCGGTCTTTAAGCTGGTATGGCAAAAACTCTTAAATAAAGAACCTATTGTAGCATATGTTAAAAATCTTACAAGTAATAAGGAAAGTTTTTACTGGGTTAAGGCGTTTATGTTTCCGGTAATAAAGAACAATGAAATCGCCTATATTACTTCCTATCGAACAAAACCTTCGCGCTTTGCAATCAGTCAAGTAGAAAAAGTTTACAGTAAAGTCAATGACTATGAACGCGGACACAGTATAGATGAATCATTGCAGTTTTTAAATTCTTTTTTAGAAGATCGCAACTTGACATATGAATCATTTGTAAATCGTTTAAATACACACAAGCAAATTTTAAATTCTACTTTACTAAATATGAATCTTACTAAATATAAAGCAGACCATGTCGCTTTTAAAAGTAATATAGAGTCACAGGTAAAAAGAGGCATTAAAGACATAGAAGTGGCCGACAGTTGTTGCTGTGCATTTGGAAAGACTTTAGAAAGTTATAAAAATGAACCATTTGCAAAAGACAGGCTTTTTACAACACTTAAAAAAATCCACGACAACGTACATAGCAACCTCAAAACATATACTGTTACGGAACCTTCCTTGCGTCCCAAACTGGAAAGTGAAACCAGTAAAAATACACAAGAACTTTTTGAGGCTCTTCACGGACTTGTAGACAATTTTGTAGAATAATTTAAGGAATAAATAATGGCAACTGAACAAACAAAAACAAAAACAGCAAAAAAGAAAAACACTAAGACAAAAATTTCTAATACGGACATGGAACTGCTAACAAGCACGTTAGAACAGCTTTCAAAAGGTAATTTCGATATCGAGTTGAATTTAGAAGGGAAAGATACATCAGTTTTATCAAAATATATCAATAACATTGCAAGCAATCTTACACATCTACAAGACAACAGTTTGGATGTAGCCGATGCAGTTAAAAACGGTACATTAGATAAACGCATTGACGTTCGTAAACTAGAAGGCGGATACGCTCAAACAGCGAACAGTTTTAACAGTGCCTTAGATATTATTAACGGAGCCAATCGTGACATACAAACTGCACTCAATGGGCTTGCAAAAGGTGATTTCAGTGTTCAAGTGGCCAGTAATTATAGTGGTGATTACGCTCAAATGAAAGATGCTGTAAATGATTTAGCAAACTCTTTAGAAAGTCTTATAAGCGACAGTAATATTGTAAACGAAGTTGTAAGCCGTGGAGAATTGAATATAACATTGGATACAACAAAACACCAAGGAGATTTTGCAACCATTATAGAAGGTATGAATACTTTCCTAAAAATTGTTAATGATGCATTTTCAGACACTATTTTCGGTCTAAATTCCTTGCAAAACGGTGAGTTTGATGCAAGAATCATGACAGAGTACCAAGGTGACTTTGATGTTGTAAAGCAAGCAGCAAACAATACGGCTGCAAAGCTTCAAGAACTCCTCGCTAACTATGAAGAAGGCTATGCAGAGATAGGAAAAGGAAATGTCAAAGCCAGAATTACGACAGAGGGAATGAAGGGAGATTATTTAAAACTTGTAGCAGTTGTCAACGACACTTTAGAGGTAGTCGACAAAGCTTTTGCAGACACTATTTTCGGTCTAAATGCTCTGCAAAATGGAAATTTATCAGAGCGTATAACAACAGAATATCAAGGTGATTTTGATGCGGTAAAACAAGCAGCAAACACAACTGCCAAAGTACTGCAGGAACTTTTTAATGAAGCCGGTGATGTACTAGAAGGCATGTCAAACGGAGATATGACTGTCAGAATAAACAAAGAGTTTGTCGGTGATTATGCACTTATAAAAACTGCAACGAATGCTATGGCAGACAAGCTTCAAACTATAGTTGACCGTGTAAACAATGGTGTTGATGAAATCAGTTCTGCATCAGAACAAGTAAGTGCATCTTCACAAACACTCTCACAAGGTGCAACACAACAAGCTGCTTCACTTGAAGAAACCAGTGCTGCGCTTGAAGAGATGAGCGGTAGTATAGCTGAAAGTGCACAAAATGCACAAAAAACAAATGACTTGGCAAATGAAGCATCTTCAATGTCCATTGAAGGTGGAGAAGCTGTAACAAAAACCGTAGAAGCTATGCAGACCATCAGTGAGAAAATAGGCATCATCGAAGATATTGTGTATCAAACAAACCTGCTTGCACTCAATGCAGCCATAGAAGCAGCACGCGCAGGTGAGCACGGTAAAGGTTTTGCCGTTGTCGCAGCAGAGGTAAGAAAACTTGCTAAACGCTCACAAATTGCAGCACAGGAGATCAGCACGATTACTACTGATAGTGTAAAGATCAGTGAACGTGCCGGTGAACTTATAAACAGTGTCGTACCAAAAATAGAAGAGACTGCATCACTCGTAAAAGATATTGCAAATGCGGCAAAAGAGCAGGATATCGGTCTTGGACAGATCAGTTCGGCTATGAATCAGTTAGACCAGGTAACACAAAGTAATGCCGCATCTGCACAAGAAATGGCAAGTGCAAGCGAGCAGCTAAGCGGTCAGGCTAGCAATCTAGCACAAATGATGAGCTTTTTCACAGTCGATGAACATGAGATATCATCACAACCTCTGCCATTAGCAAATAGTGATAGGAGTAAGCAAAAACCACAGGTCACACATTCAAAAGACAATTTGGATCTACGTGACTTTGACCGTTATTAGGAAATTAGATGGCTGCTATAAATGATGAAATAGATATCACTTCAGATAATGCACAAGATCAATACCTACTCTTTCTCTCTGCTGGTGAACTTTATGCCATTGAAGCACTCAGAGCACAAGAGATCGTGGAGTATATCGGCGTGACTAAAGTTCCTAAAATGCACTCATTTGTCAATGGTGTGACAAATATACGAGGCAACATCGTTCCTGTAATTGACCTCGCAGACAAATTAGGACTCATGAAAACAAATATAAGTGACAAAACATCAATAGTCGTCATAAATTCTAACAAAAAAAATTCTTCGACACAGATAGGTGTCATAATAGATGAAGTCTATGAAGTAGACACCATTACAAAAGGCAATATTAAAAAAGCACCTGAATTTGGTGCAAAAATAAATTCAAAATATATATTGGGAATGGGAAAATACGAAGAAAAGTATATCCCTATACTCAATATGGACAATATCTTAAACATTGATGAACTCTCGACATTGTCGAGTGATTAAAAGAGCAGCTTATGCAAGATTATAAAGAAAATATCAGTAACAGTTTTGAAGAAGATGATGATGAACTCGATCTAGTCGCACTTGTCAGCTCAAATGCCAACAATACAAGTCAATATCTTGTTTTTCAAGGCAGCGACAATCAGTATTATGCAAAAAATGTCTCTAAAATTGAAGAACTTTTGGTTTACAAAGACATTGATATAGCGAAATCTCATGACAAAAAACTCATACTTGGCACTGCGGACATACGCGGAAATATGACGACCATTATAAATTTTGACAAATGGTTTGGAAATGAGATTCTGCCTGATGAAGAATATGAACTTCTCATAGTCGCCCATTATGGTGGACATAGACTGGGCATTGTTGTCAAAAATGTAGAATATATTGTCACTATTCCAGCAGACACTATGACTGACAACTCCCAAAATGATGAAAAAACCTCTTTTATAACAAAAGTTCAAATAGGACAAAAAAAAGAGATGTGCATAATTTTTGACAGCGACAAAATGCTTATAGATACTTTTGAGACGATAGACACGAAAGTACTGGCAGACACAAAAAAGCTCAATCCTTTACAAAATAATAAACTTGTACTCTTTGCTGATGACAGTCATTTCATTCGCAAAATGGCAGAAAGCCTTTTTAAAAAAATGGGTCTTAATTATAGGATGTATTCTAACGGTCAGCAGTTACTTGATGATCTTTCTAATCTTAAAGCCGAAGATATAGGTCTCTTTATTACTGATCTTGAAATGCCTGTTCTTGGTGGTAAAGATGTCATAGCCTTTATCAGAGATAACAAAGAATATGATAAAATCAATATAATAGTCCATACAAACATGTCCAATGAGAACATGAGCAGTGAGCTTAAGAAAAGTGGTGCACAAGAAATTATAGGAAAAGTAGATATGTTGGCCTTAAGTGAAGCCATAGAAGGATACATAATCTAAAATGACCATTGTCCTTAATGATAACGAATTTAAGATTATACAAAAGCTTATCTTTAAAGAGGTTGGTATAGATCTGCAAGAATCAAAAAAACTGCTTGTACAAAGCAGGCTTTTAAAAAGATTGCTTTTTTATAAATTCAGCTCTTTCGTGGAATATATACGGTTAATACAAATTAATAAGCAAGAACGTATAAAGATGATAAACCTCATAACAACGAATGAAACATATTTTTTTCGTGAACTTGAGCATTTCAAATACTTACAAAATGTTATGATCCCAGAGCATCCTTATAAAGAAAAGTTTCGCTTTTGGAGTGCTGCGGCATCAGTTGGTGCCGAAGCTTACTCTGCTGCTATGCTGTTGGACCAAAGTTTACTAAAGAGTAATTTTGAAATTATAGGTACTGATATAAACACAGAGGTCATCAAAAAAGCAAGAATCGGTTTGTACCCTGAAAAATGGGCAGATAAGATACCTGCCGAACTAAAAACAAAATATTGTCTTAAAGGGAAAGGAAAACATGCAGGACAGTTTTTAATAGATAGAAAACTGATTGAGAACATTGATTTTCAAGTTAGCAATCTTTTAAAGCATAATGCTGATATAGGTATGTTTGATGTTATATTCTTGCGAAATGTTCTTATCTATTTTGATGCTGCAACAAAGCACCTTGTCGTGGATAATGTACTAAAAAACTTAAAAATAGGCGGGTACTTTGTAATATCGTTATCAGAGAACCTCAATATGATTGAGACGCCATCTCTGAAGAATGTCTCAACTTCTATATATAAAAAGATAAAGTAGTATAAAATGAATAAAAATTGTGTTTATAAAAGTACATTTACGGTACAATCTATAAATCCATCTATGGGTAAAAGTAAAAATTTCAAGGGGTTCAGCTATGCATAAAAAGTACAGTTCTTACATACAGTTTTTAGCAAATGAGTATAATGTATTATATCTGACAAAAGAGAATCAAGCATTCTATAATACAATAGCACCCTACTTTAAAAGTGCCAATGAAATTGACTTAAATGAAGATATACTTACAAAAATTTCTTCTCTACTAAGTAAAAATAACATAAATGTTGTTTTGATAGATACAAAGAATGAAGAGACTCTTGCCAATGAGTTTCTTAAACAGATTAAAGCATATGACAGTGAAATATTGACAATGCTGATTTTTGACCCCAAAGACTTTGAAAAACTTTCACAAACTATTGCTATAGCTGATACAATCGTTTATCATCCTGTTGCAGAAGATCTTTTTTACAAAAAGCTTTTTACTATTTTAAGCGCTCCTTATACCATCAAATCTATAGGCAGAAGAGAAATTATTCTCAAACAAGACTCAGTAAAAGAAGATGCAACAGATAAATTTTTTGATACCTATGAAGGAAGTTCACTCTTTATAGCCGATGAACTGTCAGATATGGCAACACGACTTAATTCCGGTGAACTTTCTTATGAACTTTTCAATCAAATAGCCGAAAAGCTTGATGAAGTAGCGGATATTTTCTCAAAAACTCAATATACTAGTTCTGTTACGCCAACTTACAAAGAACTAGCATCTTTTTTAAGAAATATACAACTAGAAGAGCTGCAAGCAAATAACTTGCAGGCCTTTGATTATTTAAGTGAAATTATAAGTGATGTGAGTGTCTATTTGCTTGATATGTTCGTTGATAGAATTTTTAGAGATGTTTATGTGTTTAAAGACTCTTTACGTAACAATGTAGATTTTATGAAAGCTAAATTGTATGGATATGAAGACGAAGACAATGGGGAATTGGACTTTTTTTAATGATTAAAGTATTTATTATCGATGATTCGGCATTGGTCAGAAATGAGCTGAAAAAGATTTTTGCAACTGCTCAGGACATTAAAGTTATCGGCAGTGCTCCAAATCCTGTTGATGCATTTGACATCTTCAAAAAAGTAGGCTTACCGGATGTCTTTATCTTGGATATTGAAATGCCAAAAATGGATGGTCTGACCTTTTTACAACAAATTTCAAAACAAAAACCTATACCAACCATTATCTGTTCCACTCTCGTTAAACAAGGCAGTAGTCCTGCCATTGATGCGTTAAGAATGGGGGCTGTCGACATTGTACTCAAACCCACATCTGAAATAAATTCATTCTTTAAAGACAAACAAAATGATTTTATTACAAAAGTAAGAATAGCAGCAAAATCTCATGTCAAAATGAATCCGAATGCACAAAGGAGCAGTTCAAGTAAAGTACTTCATCAAAATCAGCAATCAAGCAGCGTTAAAGCTGCAAGCGCTTTACCGGCATCAAAAAAAATCATAGCTATTGGAGCTTCAACAGGTGGTGTTCAGACACTTGAAGAGATATTTACACTTTTAGAACCAAATCATCCTTCTGTTGTCGTTACACAGCATATGCCTTCTGGTTTTACTGCAGCATTTGCCAAAAGACTTAATGAAGTTCTACCTTCTTCTGTTGTCAAAGAAGCCCAAGAAGGTGATACTCTTTTACCCGGTAGAATCTTAATAGCTCCGGGAAATCTGCATATGGAAGTTGTTAAAAGCGGGCTTATGTATAAAATAGCTTTAAAAAACTACCCTAAAGTCAACTCACATAAACCCAGCGTCAACGTTTTGTTTCGTTCAATGGCAAAAGAGGTCGGAGTGTTTGGTGTAGGAATCATACTCACAGGAATGGGAGATGACGGTGCAAGTGGTCTTTTAGATATGAAAAATGCAGGAGCAGCCACTTATGCACAAGAAGAGCAAAGCTGCATTGTTTATGGCATGCCGAAAAAAGCTGTAGAACTCGGTGCAGTCAAACAATCTTTAACACCCATTGAAATCGCAGCGCTTATCAATACTGTAAGATAAAACAACTAAAATCTTTTAAGCGAAAAATCAGCCCTTTTTTCATACCCTACCCTAGAAAATAAAAGAGGTTATATATTATGTCAAACAGATTAGCAAACGAAGACTCTCCATACTTACAACAACACAAAGACAATCCTGTGGATTGGTGGCCATGGTGCGATGAGGCATTTTTAAGAGCTGAAAAAGAAAACAAAGCCATTTTTATAAGTATAGGTTACAGTTCTTGTCACTGGTGTCATGTTATGGAAGAAAAAGTATTTGAAAATGAAGAGTGTGCAGCAATTTTAAATGAAAACTTCATTTCTATAAAAGTCGACAGAGAGGAACGTCCGGATATTGACAAATATTACCAAGAAGTATATAAGCTTCTTAATCGTCGTGCAGGAGGATGGCCTACGAGCATTTTCTGTACACCACAGAACAAACCGTTTTTTTCAGCGACCTATATACCGCCAGAATCAAGTGCCAACAGTGATGAGGGGATGGGCTTTAAAGAACTTACGCGTTTAATTGCCAAAAAAATAAAAGAAAACGACCAAAAGGTATTTGAAAATGCTGAGGAAATAGAAGGTTTTATAGGCAAAACAGAACATCCAAAAGAGGCAACCGTACTAAAAGAAGAATTCTACAAAAATTTCTTATTACAAGCCAGAAATAATTATGACACGATAAACGGCGGTTTTTCGAACAAGCCGAAATTTCCCCATGCTTCAACTTTAGCTGCATTGCTAGTTGTTGATAGACTTTACGATGATGCAAGTGCAAAAGCCATGATTAAAAATACACTCGAACATATGAGTAAAGGCGGCATGTATGATCTTGTTGATGGTGGTTTTTGCCGTTACAGCGTTGATGAAAAATGGCTTGTGCCCCATTTTGAAAAAATGCTCTATGACAATGCCCTGCTTTGCAGTGTATTTACTGATGCTTATTTGGTTTATGAAGATGAATACTACCTACGAATCGCAAAAGAAGTGGCGGATTTTTGGTATAACTTTATGAGTGAAGATGATCTGTTTTACAGTGCAAGCGACGCAGACAGTGATGGTAAAGAAGGTACTTATTTCGTTTATACCTATGAAGAAGTATATACTGCGCTTACACAAAACGGCTATGAGAATGCACAAGAGATGTGCGCTATGATGAGTGTAACACAAGATGGAAACTTTGAAGGAAAAAATATCATCCATTTTGAAGGCGAAATTCCTGACTGGTTTTATAATGTTAGGCCGCTTTTGCAAAAGATAAGACAAAAAAGAAGCTATCCTTTTATAGATAAAAAAGTACAGGCTTCCTGGTCCGGTATGATGATAAATGCACTATTTAAACTTGGAGCTATCGACAATAAATACAAAGAAAAAGCTGTAAAAAGCCTTGATAA
>JANTGW010000013.1 GCA_024762705.1 Sulfurimonas sp. | reverse complement strand
TGACCTGCAGGGTTTTGATATAAAGACAAAGCTCTATGCAACACCTACGATTCTTTTTATACAAGATGGTAAAGAAGTAGGCAGTCACAGGGGTTTTATGAATGAAAAAGAGTTCTATAAGGCTTTGGGTGATTTTAAACTTGGCAAAGACTCAGAGAGTTACAGTGTAGCCTTTAACCAGGGAACAGATAACCGTTTTTGTAAACAGTACGATATATTTAAACACACACCTGATGGTGTCTTTATAGATAAGCTAAGCGGTGAGGTGCTGTTTGACACAAGAGACAGGTTTAACTCCGGTACCAGTTGGCTCAGTTTTTATAAGGCGGTTGACGGAGCAACAATAGAAAAAGAAGACAACAGTTACGGTATGAAAAGAACTGAGATCATTGCGAAAAAAAGCGGAATTCATTTAGGGCATGTTTTTCCTTTGCCTGACGGACGTAGACGCTTTTGTATTAATGCATCTGTACTTGAGTTTGTACCGAGAAAATAATCTTTTTAAGAAAAATAAGCGTATAATCGTTACATGTAGACTACATATAAAGGATGTACTATGGCAACAGTGAGATCATACGGTGCAACGAAGGAAGTTACCGGTTCATGCCATGTTATGAGCATTGACGGTAAAAAGATAATGATAGACTGCGGAATGTTCCAAGGTGAGGATGAAGATAAAAATGATGAAGCTTTTTATTTTGAGCCTGCGAGCATAGACTATCTGCTGGTCACACATGCACACCTTGATCATGTCGGACGCATTCCTAAACTTGTAAAAGAGGGCTTTAGAGGGAAGATTTATGCGACTGCGGCTACAATGGATCTAGCACAGATAATTTTAATGGACAGTGCGAAAATAATGAGCGAGGATTTTCAGACGCGCTACCGTAAAGCACTGCGTAAAGGAAAGGAAAAGAAGCTTTCTAAGCCTTTGTATCTGCCTTTAGATGTTGAAAAAACATTTCAAATGATAGAGTGGATAAATCCGGAGTATGACAAATATTATGACCTATGTGAAGGGGTCAGTTTTGTCTATCGTAATGCGGGGCATATATTAGGTTCCGCTTTTATAGAACTCTCTTATATGGATAAGGGTGATTCTCATACCATAGTGTTTTCCGGAGATATTGGCAACAACAACGGCTTGGTTCTGCCTAATCTGAACAAGTGTGATAAGACACAAAGTCTGTATGTTGAGACAACCTACGGAGATAGAGACCATAAACCTATAAAAAAGACACTCAAAGAGTTTAAAAGTGTCATTGTAAAAACGTTGAATAATCGTGGAAATGTTTTGATTCCATCATTTGCAGTGGAGAGAACACAGGAATTGTTATGTATTTTACGAGACATGTATGAAAGTGGAGAGCTGCCTAAATGTAAAGTCTTTTTGGACTCTCCAATGGCAACGCGTGCTACGGCCGTATATCGAACGTATGTTGATGAATTAACGAACAAATGTCAACAAAATGTTGAAGAAGACGGAACGGTTTTCAATTTTGACTCACTCATATATACAGAAACACCGGAAGCTTCAAAGGCAATAAATGATATAAAAAGTCGTGCTATTATTATAGCCGGAGCCGGAATGTGTAACGGAGGAAGGATAACACATCATTTCAAGCATAGAATATGGGATAAACGTAATGCCGTGGTCTTTGTAGGGTTTCAGGCTGAGGGTACATTAGGACGTGAAATTGTTGATGGTGCAAAATGGATAAACATTATGGGTGAAGATATTATTGTTAAAGCGTCCATTCATACCATAAACGGTTTTTCAGCACATGCAGACAGAGACGGTATACTTGACTGGATCTCGGCTATGAAAGATTTGAAAAAAGTCTTTTTGGTGCATGGTGAGCTTGAAAGCCAAAAGTCATTTAAAAAGTTACTCAAAAAGAAGCTGGGTTTAAATGCACATATAGTCGGTTTTAAAGAAAAAATAGTTCTTGACTAAACAACTGTTTTTAGAGAAGACATACTTGTTTTACATGTAAGTCGGTTTTAAAAATTCAGCGTAGTTTTGACACGGGATTTTTTACCTTTTTTTGGTGTAATGAAAATATGCAGCTGCCATGTTCCGCCCATTGAAAGATTCAATGTTGCTTTGTACTTCCCGTTACCAAGATTAATTGCTTTTGTTTTTGAGCTCATTGCAGGCATACCGGGCATTGCAGGCATAAAAGCTTTGAACTTTACCTGTGCGTCATCGATGATTTTACCGTTTTTCTTTATTGTTGCTATAATCGTATTTGAACCGACAGTAAGCGGTTTATCTGCTGCAATATGAACTGTCGTTGTTCTGGATTTTGCATCTTTACTAAATGCTGCTGCGTGAGAGAGTGTTGCTCCTAAAAGTAGAGCGAAAAATATTTTTGTAAAAGCTTTCATTTGAGATTCCTATGTTTTTGTTTGTAGCAGTATATAATTTTTGTGTGTAGTAATTGTGTTTGTATTTTAATAAAGCTAACATGTAGATTAGAATATACTAAGGCACTATTTATACATATAAGGATAATTTATGGCAAACAAAAAAATAATCATTTGGGTAGTGGCAGTTATAATTGTTTTCGCCGCTGTAATGTTTGTAACGCAGGAACAGGGGAGTACTTTAGCAAAAAATGCAACGGTTCCTGAAGAGACAAAAGAGATTCCCGCTGCAAAAGTCAGTACAAGCAAATGCGGTGATGGAAAATGCGGTGCAGGAAAGTGCGGCGCTACGGAGTAAAGGAAAAGTATGTTTTCCACATTTAAAGTAAAAGAAGAGAGTGGCTGCTGCACGCCACAGCCAAAAGGAAAAATAGAGTGTCCAGAGTGCGGAGTGAAAGCTAAAGGTGTGCTTGGCAAAACGGTCGAACACCTTGTCACAGAGGATACAAAAACAAAACTTTCTTGTTTTGACGGATTTCATTACTGTACAACGCCTACATGTAAAGTCATTTATTTTAGAGGCGATGAAATTCTTACACAAGCTAATATAAGTGTAGTCGTCGGATGCAAAGAGGGTGCATCTCCTGGAACAGTTTGTTACTGTTTTGACTGGAGTAAAGAAAAAATAAAAGCAGAGCTTGAATCAACAGGAAAAACACGTGCGCTTGAAGACATTAAAGCAAAGATGGAAGACCCAGGCTGTTCGTGCGAGATACTCAATCCAAGCGGTGGTTGTTGTTTAGGAGATGTCTCAAAGGTCATTAAAGAGTGTATACAATGAAAAATTTATTTGATGATGCAAAAAGTAGATTAAAAAAAGTTCTGCCACTTATTAAACTGCCTGAAGATATCGTTGAGAGGCTGGCTCAGCCGAAATTAAATTTGACTGTTAATATCCCAGTACGGATGGATGATGGCAGTCTGCGGGTTTTTACAGGTTACAGAGTACAATTTGATGATACAAGGGGACCGACAAAAGGCGGGATTCGTTTTCATCCTGATGTGTGCATTGATGAAGTGACTTCGCTTGCTTTTTGGATGACGATTAAATGTGCTGTTGTTGGACTTCCTTTTGGTGGTGCAAAAGGGGGTGTAGTCGTAGATGCGAAACATCTTTCAAAACTTGAAATAGAAAGGCTTAGCCGTGGATATATACGTGCCATTGCCGACATCATAGGACCTGATAGGGATATTCCGGCACCTGATATGTACACAAACGCCACCATAATGGGTTGGATGTCAGACGAGTATAACCAGATAAAGCGAGAACAACTTCCCGGAGCCATTACTGGAAAACCAATTGAACTTGGCGGTTCAAAAGGCCGTGAAGTAGCAACAGGAAGAGGTGCATTGTATGTTTTACAGCAGTGGCTCGCACACAATAAAAAAGATGCAAAAAAAACGAAAGTAGCTGTTCAGGGCTTTGGAAATGCCGGGTATCATTTTGCAAGACTGGCAAAAGAAGTAGGATTTAAAATTGTTGCGCTTTCTGATTCAAAAGGCGCTATTTGTTCTACAGAGGGGCTCAACCCTGAAAAAATCATGTTTCATCGTAAAGAGCACAAAGAATTCAAAGATATGCTTTACTGTGATGTGTCAATCTGTGATGAGGCAGAAAATACAGTGATTTCCAATGAAGAACTACTTGAACTTGATGTAGACATTCTGGTGCTTGCTGCTATGGAAAACCAAATCACGCAAGAGAATGCAGGCAAAATAAAAGCACCGCTTATTCTTGAAATTGCAAATGGTCCGGTTGATTCAGAGGCTGATGAGATTTTAGAAAAGAAAAATGTTGTTATTTTGCCTGATGTCTTGGCAAATGTCGGCGGAGTAAGTGTGAGTTATTTTGAATGGGTGCAAAACAGAGCAGGATACTATTGGGAAGAAGAAGAGGTGAATGAAAAATTGAAGAATCTTATGCAAAAACAGGCCTCTGTGACTTTTGCTTTGGCTGAGAGAAATAATATTACACTCAGAAGTGCAGCTTATCTGGACGGTCTGGAAAAAATCTCAGGAGCTATTCAAAACAGAGGAACAAAAGAGTATTTTCAAACACTGTGATTTTTTAGATACAATGTTTGTATGAAAATTTTACTTCTTGAAGATGATACGGCTCTGGCAAATATATTGGTTGATTTTTTGCAAGACGAGTATGAGGTTGTACAGACTTACAGCATGAAAAAAGCACTGCAACTTGCAGAAGATGAAAAGTTTGACCTTTACATATTTGACATTAATGTGCCTGATGGAGACGGCATTTCACTTTTACGTGGGCTTCGTGATTTCAGTGATGAGACTCCGGCCATTTTCATTACCGCTTTTCATGATGTAAAATACCTCAAATCGGCTTTTGAATCAGGTGCAAATGATTTTATAAAAAAGCCGTTTGATCTTGAAGAGCTGGCACAAAGAATAGAAAACATTAAAAGACATTTTGGAATGGAAAGTCTGCTCAAACTAAATGAGCAGATGTTGTTTGACACCAAAATGCATCTGCTTAAAATTTCCAACAAGACAATCAAGCTGACGCATAAAGAGAGTCAGTGTCTGCATTACTTATACAAAAGTCGTCATCGCGTTGTCAGTTCTGATGAACTGTTACAAAACTTTTGGGAATTTGAAGATATGCCAAGCGATGATGCCATTCGTACTATTGTAAAAAATTTGAGAAAGCATATAGGTAAAGAGCGCATAGTAAATATTCGTGGGGAGGGCTACAAGTTTGAATGAGTTGGAAAAAAAGTCATTTTACTCTTTTGTCAGCCTGTATCTTGTATCTTCCTTTTTGTTTGTTTTGCTTTCGGGTTACTGGTACTACAGTGCACAAAAAAACTCGCTCGAAAGTACAATATATTATGAGTTAAATCACATTGCCGACAAGCTCTCAGGACTTATTATAAATTCCCAAATGAAGGGCGAAGCATTAAACTTACCTAACGAGCAAGGTTTTGAGTATAAGCTTGTCTCTTCGGATGAGGCTACTAAGCATAAACCGGGATACTTTGAAAAGGACGGTTACAAAGTTTTAATCTCTACTGCTCCGCAGGAACATTTAAATGTCAAGTATGTCATTGTAAAAACAGACACTTACTTTAAAAAGCTGGCAGAGCTTAGAAAACATGTTTTACTGGTCATGGGAGTCAGTTTTTTGCTTATAGTAAGTATTTCTATCATTCTTGCAAAGCTCTTTATGAAACCTGTACATCAGCGAATGGAGAAGATTGAGAGTTTTATTCAGGATGTTTCACATGAACTCAATACCCCTATAACCGCTTTAAAGATGAGTGCAAGCAGAGCGATAAAAAAAGAAGTATACGATAAGAACATCCTCACAAACATCTCTATAAGTACCAAACAGCTTGAGAGCATTTATAAGTCGTTGACATTTTTAAACTTTAAACAAAAAGAACAAGAGGCAGAGGATGTAAACCTCAAAGATGTTCTTTTACAGACTCTTGGCTACTATGGTGAACTCATAGAGGCTAAGCATATAAATATCAAAACAGAACTTGAAGATGTCAACATACACATAGTGCCATCTAGAGCAGAACTTCTTTTTTCAAACTTGCTTTCAAATGCTATAAAGTACTCTATGCCCGAAACAACCATAAGTATAAAACTGGATAAGAACTCTTTTAGCATAGAGGATGAGGGCGTAGGCATAGAAGCAAAAAAGCTTGATGAAATCTTTGAGATGTATAAACGCCAGTCGGATATAGCCGGAGGATTTGGTGTTGGATTGAACATCGTCAAGCAGATATGCGACGCAAACGGCATAAAAATTACAGTATCTTCAGAAGTTGGAAAAGGCAGTAAATTCATTCTTTCTTTTTAATTGATAATAATTTTCCTTTAAGAGTAATTGTTTTATACTTGTTCTTTACATGTAAAGAAGGAGGATATTATGGCATCGCGAGGAAATTCTATTATTAAAGGTATAGAAACGACTGAAGTAGTAAAACTGCTAAACAAAGCGTATGCTGATGAGTGGCTCGCATATTATCAGTACTTTATAGAAGCAAAGGTTGTCAAGGGTATAATGAAAGATGCGGCATTGGCGGAACTTACTCAGCATGCAAATGATGAGCTAAGACATGCAAACATGGTCGCAGATAGAATAATACAGCTCGGAGGTACTCCTTTGTTAAATCCGCAAGAGTGGTTCACGCATACGAACTGCGGCTATGAAGAGCCTAAGAACTTTGATGTTGTAGCCATTCTTGAGGACTCCATAAAAGGAGAGCAGTGCGCTATCAGTACCTATTCTGAACTTGCAGATTTGGTAAAAGACAAAGACATCATCACTTACGACATCGTTTCACAGATTTTGGCAGATGAGGTAGAACATGAAGCCGACCTGCAAGATTTGCATGATGATATTACGGAGTTCGTGCAGAACATTAAAAGTACTATGCAGTAAAAGAGAGGACTATTTCCCCTCTTTTTTAGTCAGCTGTCTTTTCATGTATATTTCATAAAGAATTGGAATAATTACTAAAGATAAAACAGCCGAACTTACAACACCTCCAAGCATCGGTGCAGCTATACGCTGCATAACTTCGCTTCCTACACCGTGGGTATACATAATAGGGGCAAGACCTGCTAAGATGGCAAAGACTGTCATCAGTTTTGGTCGAACACGTTGGACTGCTCCTTCATAAATTGCAGCTTTAAGGTCCTTTGCATCAAAAGCATTACCTCTTTTTTCTTTAAGCTCATTAACACTCTCTTGTAAATAGATTATCATAACGATGGCAGTCTCAGCAGCCACCCCAAGCAGTGCCAAAAATCCGACGATAACAGCAATGCTCATAGCAAAATTGAGCATATCAATGTAGATAAGTCCGCCAAGCAGTGCAAACGGCAGCGTAAAAAAGACAATAAGTGTTGGTACAGGTTTTTTGAGTGCCATATAGATAAGTAAAAATATCGCTAAAAGTACTGCAGGAACTATCCATACAATACGTTTCATAGCAGAATCAAGATACTCGGACTGTCCTGCCCACTCTATGTAGTATCCAGGCTCAAACTTAATCTCATCTATGAACTTTTGTGCGCCTTTTTTGTACTCTGTCGCACTTATGCCCTCTTTTGGCGTGATGTATATGAATGTCACCGGTGCCGCCATCTCACTTTTGATGACAGAAGCACTTTGTCTGTAGGAAACTTTTGCAAGTGAACCAAGCGGCACAAAGCCGAGCTCGGTTTTAACCTGAATGTTTTGTATAGACTCAAGACTTCTTCTCTCGCTTCCTTCAAGACGGAGGCTGATAGGGTAGCGTTCTAAGCCTTTATACATAGTCGAGACTTTCATTCCTCCCACGGCTAGTGCGGTATACTCTAAGAGTGTCTCTTTTGTCATGCCGTAGCGTGCAAGTTTTTCTGTATCAGGAATGATGTCTATATAGTACCCGGCACTGGCCTGATCTGCAAAGACTGAGAGTGTTTTGTCATAGGCTCTGAGCTTTTCTTCTATTGCTTTACCGAATTTTTGCAGTCCTTTTGCGTCTGTACCGTAAAGCTTGATGCCGATAGGCGTTCGAATACCGCTGAGCAGCATATCGATACGGCCGCGAATAGGATAGGTCCATGAATTTGTAAGTCCGGGCACCTGCAGTGCGGCTTCCATCTCTTCTCTTAGTTCGTCGTATGTTTTTGTTGGATTTGGCCACTCTTTTTGTGGTTTAAATGTAATGATGGTCTCAAGCATACCAAGCGGTGCAGGGTCTGTTGCCGTGCCTGCACGTCCGGCTTTACCGAAAACATTTTCTACTTCAGGAAATGATTTAATGATTTTGTCTGTCTTTTGCAAGAGCTGTTTTGCCTGGTCTATACTGATACCGTAAGGCGTGACAGGCATATACATAAAGGTCTGCTCATTTAACATCGGCATAAATTCCCATTTGAGACTTTTGTAAAGCGGGTACATGTAACCAAGAGAGAGTAAAACCAGAACAATAACAAGGTATTTGAGTTTGAGTCCGTAAACAATGACAGGATGATAGAGCCAGATAAAAAATTTGTTGAGAGGATTTTTATGTTCAGCAGGAATTCTTCCTTTGATGAAAAATATCATCAGTGCAGGAACAAGTGTAATGCTCAGCAGTGCTCCCGCAGCCATGGCAAATGTTTTTGTAAATGCAAGCGGTGTAAAAAGCAGTCCTTCTTGTCCATTGAGTGCAAAAATAGGTAAAAAAGAAACAACAATGAGTGCAAGCGCGAAAAATATAGGACGTCCTACAAGTTGGGAAGACTTGAGAATGATGTCGATGCGTTCTTTGTCGCTCGGCATCCTTCCCTCTTTGTGCTCAAACTTGTGTAGCATTTTATGAGCATTTTCTATCATAACGATGGAAGCATCTACCATAGCGCCGATGGCAATAGCGATCCCACCAAGACTCATAATGTTTGAGCCTATGCCAAAGAGTTTCATCAGTAAAAAGGTAAAACCAACTGTCAAAGGCAGAACGATGATAATGATGAGTGAAGAGCGAAAGTGCATCAGAAAAAGTCCGATGATGACAACGACTATGATGCTCTCTTCAATGAGTGTGTCTTTTAAAGTATCTACTGCTTTGTCGATGAGCCCTGAACGGTCATAGACTGTGACAACATCCACGCCTTCAACTTTGAGCTCTTTCATCTTTTTTTGCACGCGTTTTATCATCGTGTAAACATCTTCACCGTAGCGCGCCATCACGATACCGCCGACCACTTCTCCTTCACCGTTGAGGTCAGCCAGACCGCGACGCGGTGCAGGAGTGAGTTCCACTCGTGCGATATCGCCGAGTTTGACAGGTGTGCCTGCTTTTATCGTGACGACCAGCCCTCTTATATCATCAAGGTTTTTGATGTAGCCTTTTGCCTGCACCATCCATTCATATCCATTTTTAATGACGATACGCCCGCCGGTGTCATTGTTGTTCTGTTTTAAAACTTTGGCAATATCTTGAATGCTGAGGTTGTAACGTACAAGGTTGTCATTGTTAACGGTCACTTGAAAGGTTGGAATAAACCCGCCAATGCTTGCTACTTCACTCACCCCGTCAACACCCATCAACGCATATTTGTAATAGTAATCCTGCAAGGTACGAAGCTCGGCAAGATTTTTTGTTTTTGATTTGAGCGCGTATTCATATACCCAGCCGACACCGCTGGCATCTGGACCTAGTGCGACGTTCATATTTGCCGGGAGCTGTGACTGTATGGAAGCGAGCTGTTCAAGCACACGACTGCGCGCCCAGTAAAGGTCGGTTCCTTCTTTAAAGATGATATAAATCAGTCCGTTCTCATAAGTAGAGTACCCACGAACCGTGTCAATGCCTGCAATAGCCAAAAACTGCGCCACAAGTGGATACGTCCCTTGTGCCTCCACAATCTCAGGAGACTGCCCAGCCCAGTTAATCTGAACAATAACTTGAGGAGGGGACAAGTCAGGCAGTGCATCAAGTGGTGTATGTTTCATACTCCAAACAGAGGCGGCAACCAAAACCATAGAGGCTAAAAGGATAATAAATTTATTTTTAATACTAAAAGCTATGAGTCTTTCTATCATAATTTTTCCGTTTTTTTAGTTTGGAAAAATTATAGCGGGATTTTGTGTAGGGTTTGTGGTGATGATTAATTCTAGTCAATAAATGACCATTAGGTAATTTATTGGCTTCTATGTTCTGTTATAGCATTTAGCTATTTGACTTTTAAAAAGTATGAGCTTTCATAAACGACCATTCCGACTGGTGATTTATTGAACATAAGAAATGTTAGTTTATTTTAAATTTGAGTAAGCCTTCTTAAAAAATGTGCTTACTTAATATTAACACCCCTTTAACCAAACTTCCTATAAAATAGTTACATGCAAAACAACACTAAAAAAAGCATCTACTCCTGGGCATTGTATGACTGGGCGAACTCTGCTTACGCTACTACGGTTATGGCCGGGTTTTTCCCTATATTTTTCAAGTCCTATTACAGTGTGGGGACGGATGTGACGGTAAGTACGGCGCAGCTTGGATTTGCCAATTCCATTTCAAGTTTTGTGGTCGTTCTCATTGCACCTTTGCTTGGGGCTGTTGCCGATGCGGGGTCATTGAAAAAGCGTTTTTTATTTCTTTTTGCATTTTTGGGGATTTTAATGAGTGCTTCGCTTGCTTTAGTTGAGCAGGGAGAGTGGCAGATTGCGGCATTGGTTTATACGCTGGGAAACATCGGTTTTATGGGTTCAAATATCTTTTACGACGGACTGCTTCCCTCTGTGAGTGATGACAAAAGTGTGGACTATATCTCGGGCCTTGGGTTTTCGCTGGGCTATCTCGGTGGCGGAATTTTATTTGCCTTGAATGTATTTATGGTGCAGGAACCGTCTTTTTTCGGATTTTCGGATAAAGTGGAAGCCATCAAAGCTTCTTTTATCAGTGTGGCTTTGTGGTGGGCTGTCTTTTCACTTCCTCTTTTACTGTTTGTAAAAGAAAAGAAATTAGAAAAAAGAAGAAAAAAGATCCTCTTGGCTAGAGGATATCTGCGGTTGAAAAAAACATTTCGAAGGGTAGCGAGTCTCAAAGGACTGTTCCTTTTTCTCGTTGCTTATTGGCTCTACATTGACGGAGTAGACACTATCATCCGTATGGCGGTTGACTATGGTATGGCGCTTGGGTTTGAGAGCAGCAACTTGATTATGGCGCTGCTTATTGTACAGTTTGTCGGATTTCCTGCTACGCTGCTTGTCGCAAAACTTGCCGATCTCTGGGATACGAAAAAAGTTATATATCTGTGTATAAGTGTCTATATTCTTATAATTATATTTGCATCAATGATGCACGACGTGTATGAATTTTATATACTTGCTTTACTTATTGCTCTGGTTCAAGGCGGTATTCAGGCGTTGAGTCGTTCCTATTATGCCAAAATGATACCGCAAAAGTATGCGGCGGAGTTTTTCGGTTTTTATGATCTGCTTGGAAAGTTTGCGGTTATTTTAGGACCTCTTTTAGTCGGATTTGTAGCGCTGTTTAGTCACAGTTCCAGACTTGCCATTGCTTCTGTAGCCCTGCTGTTCGTACTCGGTGCAGTGCTGCTCTTTTTTGTAGATGAGAAAAAAGTATCTAAAGAGGTACGTGAGGCACTGGGCTAGTACAGCCCGTTTATCTGTGCGTCACTGTCCATCATAAACAGAGCATTGTTTACTACTTCATCGCCGGCATTGAGTCCGTCGGTTATGATGTATGTCTCATTGTCAAGCGGCTTTACATGTAACTCTACAGGCTCGTATTCTCCTTCATACTCTCCGACAGTAAATGCATAGTATTTTCCTTCTTTTAAAATGACTGCACTTTGCGGCAGGATCAAATACTCTTTTGGCTTGTCTTTTGAAATGACATTGGCATACATTCCGGGAAAGAGTGTGTTGTCTTTGTTTGGCAGAGTAAGCCTTAGCGTAAGTGTGGCTTCTTTCGGGTTCAGATTAGGGTAAAGAAACTTTGCATGCGTCTCATAAGTTTTATCTGTTGTTTTAAAGCTGACCTTGAAACCATCGGCATTTCTCATCCATTTTACATCATCTTCAAAGACTTTTACTTCTACCCAGACATCATCAAGATTTACAATCTCAAAGAGTTTTGTTTTTGCATTAAAAGCAGAACCCTCATTGACGTTTTTCATAAATACATACCCACTTTTTGGTGCATATATGGTCGTATTTGGCGATATTTTTTTCATCTGTATAAGCTGTGAAATCTCATTTGAAGAAACCTTCAACAAAGATAGTTTACGCTTTGCACTCTCAAGCATACCTTTGTTCGCTCTGTTTTTTGTATAGTTGTAAGAGTTGACATAGTCTTCTTTCGCTTTGTAGACCTCAGGGGAGTAGACAAGTGCAAGCGGCTCGCCTTTTTTAACATATTTGTA
>JANTGW010000012.1 GCA_024762705.1 Sulfurimonas sp. | reverse complement strand
AGACATAGAAGTAGAACGTGAGAGTAAGACTTCATTGATCAAACTGCTTCGTGCTGCAAAGGACAGGCTTAAAAAGAAACGCGTTATTACTATATTTCCAGAAGGTACCCGTTCAAGAGGTCACAAGATGCTCCCTTTCAAATCAGGGGCAAAAGTAATAGCTGATCAGTACAAGCTTAAGGTACAGCCAATAGTACTTATAAATACGGCAGGCTGTTATGATATAAAACGCTTTTATTATGTTCCACGTAAAATCAAGGTTATCTTCCTAGATTCTTTCATGGCAGATAAGAATGATCCAGACTGGTTGAAGAAACTTCGAGAAAAAATGCAAAAGGTGTATGATCATGAGTTGGCAAACAATACTAGCAATAGGTAGCGGTGGATTTATCGGAGCTGTTTTACGCTCTTATCTCAATGGTCTTATTTCTCACAGACTTCCTCATGACCTTCCTTTTGGAACACTTGGAGTAAATCTTATCGGAAGTTTCATAATGGGTGTTCTTGTCGCTTATTTTATGTACTCGACATTTTTCACTCCTCATATGAAATCCTTTCTAACGACAGGAATCCTTGGAGCACTTACTACCTACTCTACCTTTGCAATTGAGAGTTTTTTACTTTTAGAGGGTGGGAGTATCGGTCTGGCTCTTATGAACATGAGCTTAAATCTTATTGGAACTATATTTATGGCTGGAAGCGGTTACTATTTAGTCAATAATTATTTCAGATCCTGATAATCTCATCAGCACACCATTTTGCCAAATCCATATCATGGGTAATAAGCAACATTCCCATAGAGTCCAGGTTACTCACAAGCATCTTCATAACTTCCAATTGAATCACATTGTCTAAAGCCGATGTCGGCTCATCCAGTAAAAGCAGCTGTGGCTGCATGAGCATAGCCCTTAAAATGGAAGCACGTTGCAGCTGTCCACCTGAAAGTTCATGAGGAAGCTTTAACAACAGATCATGTCCCAAGTTCATAGTCTCCATTAGAGATTCCAATCTATTGAGAGGTGCCACATCTTTAATTTGATGTAACAGTGTATAGCTAGGATGAAAAGAGCTGTAAGGATCTTGAAAGATTTCAGAAACACTTGAAATTTCAATACTACCCTTATGTGGTTTGATGTTTCCGAGAATTAGCTCAAAAAGTGTACTTTTACCCGCACCACTCTCTCCAACAATTGCTTTTAACTCACCTTCTTTCAATGTAATAGAAAAATTTTCAAAAATGATTTTTTCTTTTGTATACCCAAAAGTCAGTTCTTTAATTTCCAATACATTTCGTTTCAAAAATCAGCTCTAATTTAATGTAAGATAGGATTGTTGCAGTTTTTCATACAACAGTTCCGGTGTTATATCAGCATTTTCTTCCCATATTCTCTTCATAACTACGTTATCCTCATCACCATTCCAGACTTTAATGTAAGTACCTTCCTTATAGCCATTGTCCTGACGGAATTGGTTTAGAATATTTTTTCCAACATATAATCGGTACAAAGTTTCTAAATTTAATCCGCTTATACTGACCAAATCAAAAAATTCCGAGACCATTTCTCCTATATCGACTTCATTCTTTGAAACAGCAATTCTTATCAGATTTTCTACCTTCTGTATAACATCTTCCTGTGACGCAAACTTCAAATCATCTGTTTGAATACTGCTTAAAGCCTCCAAAGCTGAAATATCAATAGCAATATCTTCAATCGTTCCTTTTAAATCTTTTGCATAAACTTCAATTGCAAGACTCATTATAAAATGCCAGACATCTATGACTTCAATCTGATGATTTTGCCAATCCGGCTCTACATCAATGCTTTTCCAGTGCTTCCATGCAAAGCTGTCTACCATCTCTGCGCATTCCATATAAATACAGCGTTTCCAATTGATAGTTTTTCCGTTTTTGGTAACGCCTTTTGTCCACTCTTCTCCATTGGTCGCATCATTTAACTGATTTTGTAGTTGCAACATCAATAAAATCTTATTGTCCATCTGTTTCCTTTGTATAAAACACTGTTTCTTTTATTTATTTTATCTAAATATGCTAAAATTTCTTACTCAAAAAGAGGGATTTATGAAAAGAATTAACTGCAGACGATGTAAATATTACTATGTGACATGGGAGGCATCTCAACCTCATGGATGCAAAGCTTACGGGTTTAAATCTGCCCAGATCCCTTCTATGGTCGTTTTAAAAAGCAGTGGTTCAGAGTGTTCATTGTTTTCGCCTAAGCAGGTAAGTAAATAATCTTTTTTCCAAATCCAAGCCTGTTATCGGTCAATTTAAAATAATTTACTTCTATCTGCCATAGTTTTGGCATCATTGCGACAGCATAAGGAAAGGTTTTAAAGTAGAGCTTTTTTAAAGACGCACTCTCAAGTGGCAACATACGCCCTCTAAACTGCAGTCCTTGTATTTTTCCTACTTCATCGGTCTCCAGTAAGATATTGCCTGCAACTGCAGGGTTTTTAAGAAGATGCTTTACATGTAAGGTATCATCACTGCTTGCAACTACAAAACAAAGATTGTTCTCATCATAAGCATAAAAGAGGCTGCAGACACTTACATCTTCTTTGTCTGTCGTTGCAAGACTCATGACATGATGGTTTGATATAAACTCATTGATCTTTTGTAAATCTTTATGCATCAGTGTTTAAATAAAAAACTTTCAAGTTTTTCCGCATCTGTAATGTCTCGTTTATCCAGCATCATCTTTGCAGTTTCATCATTTTCGAGCATTTCAAACATCTCAAAAGGGCTAGTCATATTGTAGTAGCTCTTAATGAAGTCCAAAAGTATTTCAAAGTTATCTTTTTTCGTTGTATATTTTTTATATTCTTTATATTCAGCCCAATTTATATCAGCCAATTGTTCTCCTTTGCAGTGCACTTTTGAGTCGCCTAACTATCTCTGTCATTTTAGCAGAGCTTACGGCAAAGTTCAAGCGCATGAAACCGCTGCCCTCTCTGCCAAAACTTATGCCCGGATTGAGTCCGAGTTTTGCTTCTTCGATGAAAAAAGTACGTAATTCTTTATCTTTGAGCCCCATCCCTCGGCAGTCTATCCATGCCAGATATGTCGCTTCTATGGGTGTTATTTTTATAAACTGCGGATACTGCTTTGCAACTTCTTCAAGCATGACATAGTTTTCATACAAATGTTTTTTTAATGCTTCAAGCCACTCTTTTCCTTCTTTGTAAGCTGTCTCAAATGCAACATGAGAAAGTGAAGATCCTTGCGCGAAATGTACCTTGTCATAAGCCTTTTTAAACTGTTCTCTTAAGCGTTGGTTTTGAATAGCCACACTGCTGATTGCAAAACCTGCCATATTAAATGTCTTTCCTACGCCTACAGCGGTTATACTAATCTCTTTTGCCTGTTCACTAAGTGATGCAAAAGGAATGTGCTTATTCGGTGCATAAACAAGATCTGAATGTATTTCATCTGCAAAGACTACAATGTTATGTTCCAAACAGACTTGTAATATCTCTTCTAACTCCTCTTTTTTCCATACCCTTCCTACTGGATTATGTGGTGAGCACAGAAGTAACAGCTTGGTATTTTCATCAATTTTTGACTTCAAGTCTTCTATGTCAAAACTGTAGTGCCCGCCTTCATCAATTTTTAGAGAATTTTTTACAAGTTTTCTGTTGAGCTTGAGTACACTGTGAAAAAATGGAGGATACACAGGTGTTTGTACGATCACCCCTTCGCCTTCTTTTGTAAATGCTTCTATGGCCGTGTGCATTGAAGCAACAACTGAATGAGAATAGAGCATATCTTCGGCTTCAAAGTTCACACCATGTTCTCTTTTCATCCACTCGATCTGTGCTTGGAATGCAGACTCCGGCACTTCTTCATACCCTATAACAGGATGTTCCAGTCTCTTTTTTACAGCTTCTAAAACACATGGCGGTGTGTCTATATCCATATCTGCGACCCAGGCAGGAAGTACATCATCCGTACCAAAGAGCTCTTTTCTGAGCACATATTTTTCGGCATTCGTACCCTCACGCTCACTTGCCGTTGTAAAAGTGTACTTTAACACTTTTTCCATATACTCACCTGAGAAATGGTATGCTGATACTTTCTAGCGGTCTCTTTTATGACAAACTCCAAATCCTGTACATGTAACAGCTCGAACTTGTCATTTAAAATATTTTTCAGACTCTCAATTGTCTTGACTTCATTACCGTTTTCATCTTTATATCCGCCCAGCCAAAACTCTTTTTTCGTAGAGCTCTCCTGCCAGGTATACGGAGATGTCAGCATTAAAATCCCATTATCGTTGAGTCTTTCATCAACCGTATCTAAAAAGAGTCGCGGGTTGTAGAGCCTGTCTATGAGGTTTGTTGCCATTATGAGATCATATCCCGAGAAGTTCGGCTTCATATTACATGCATCACCCTGCCAAAATGAGACTTTATTTGCCAGATTTACATAACCTAAATCCTCAAGAGTAACTTTTTTGTTACATGTAAGCTCGCCCTCTTCTTTTGAGCTAAATGCCACATAGCCGTCTTCTTTGAGTTTAGAACCAACGCCGACAAAACGCACCGAGAAGTCTATGCCCTCAACCTCATCAAAGGTTTTTGCAAGCTCATAACTCGCTCTACCGGTCGCACAGCCCAAATCTAGAGCTTTTTTTGTGTTAGTTGCGAATTTTGCAGCAAGCGCAGCACAGGAAATCGCAAAATTTTCTACACCAAAATGCGTGTCACCATACTGAAATTCACAGTATTGTGAAACAAGCTCATCACTTTCATAAATATCTTCACTTTCGTCTTGATTATTATGTGTGATGACATAACGAAATCCGGAATTTTGAAAGAAATGCTTTCTAAATGCATAGCGAGAATGTTTCATTATCAAATTCCCACTGCTTGCCCATGACGATCCCAATATCAGTGCATGTTTGTCATCGAATGTAGGCACAGAAAAGTCATCATAAGCCTCATGCACTTCAAAACCTTTAAAAGCACGTATAGGTGTTCTGCTCCACTGCCAAACATTTCCTATAACATCATAGATACCATTAAAATCAAATTCATTTACAGGGCATGAAGATGCATAATGGTAAAAGTTTATATTTGCACGGCTTTCATGAAGCTCTGGGACATCTTTGAGATTTGCATGCTTATATACCAGTTCATACTCTGCTTCACTCGGCAGCGTATACTCAACACCATCTTTTTGGCTTTTGTATCTACAATATGCCTGCGCTTCGAGTGCATTGACATCGACCGGCCAATCTAACGGCATATCAATAATCTTACTAAGTGCTCTGTATCTGAACTTTCCATCTTCTTTGAGCCAAAAATGCGGATGTTTGGCATTTGATTTTTTTAGGAACTCCAAACCTTCTTCATCCCAAAACTCTTCATTTTCATAACCGCCGTCATTGACAAATTCCATAAATTCACCATTACTTACAAGGTACTTGGACACTTCAAAATCTTTGACAACTTCACTATAAGTACCATATTCATTGTCCCATCCGTAAAGATGATGTTCCTTGTCTTTACCCAATGTAACTTCACCACCTGTTACATGTACCATCTCATTTTTAGGAGCTTTAAAAGAGTGTGTACAGAGATTGAACTCCGCTACATCTTTGATGAACTCTATAGGCATTTGCCGGTGCAAGACCAATGATGTTTCCACATGAATACGCTCATGTTCAATCCCCATCAAAATAATCCACATCGGCGAGTCATCACGTATAGGCAGAGTGAATTCAATGTTTGTTATCAAATCATCTACAATTTTGCGCACACTGTTTCTATATGCCCTTACCTCGCTTACCTTTGGCCATTTATAATGCTCTTTTGACATATCGTCCCAGCTCATTTCATCTACACCGACTGCAAATATTGATTCGAACTCAGGATTGACCCTTTCACTTATAATTTTCATAGCAATAAGCCTGTTTATAAAAAAAGTCGCTGTATGCCCAAAATAAAATATCATAGGATGACGGGTCGGTTCGCTTTGCTTATAAAACACACTGTCATCTTTTAAGAGTTCAAACACTTTTTCAAACAAATCAAAAGTGTTATGAAAATACGCACGTATCTCTTTACGTTTTTCTTCCACACTTTGACCCTCAAGTGTTACAGGGTACATGCTTAATTTACTCAATATAATTTCCTTTTTGCTAATACTTATTTTATCTAGTTTATAGTCTTTTTAGCTTTGTAATGGAGAGGCTCAGAGCCGAAGGGGAGGATTCGTCCTCGGAATTACAAAGCTAAAATGACGGTCACTAGTCAACACAACATCTTATGTTATAATCATTATATGAAATTTTATCAAAGTAAATTATTAAACAACTATCCAGAGTTGACACATGCCTTTACATGTAAGGAAAGTAACAATTTAGCTTTTCATGTCAATGATATACAAGAAAATGTAATACAAAATCATAAACAATTGGCAAAAGAGCTGAAATATGAACATAGAACACTTGTTCATATGAAACAGATCCACTCAAACATTGTAAAAATAGTCGGTAAAAATGATGATTTTGAAAACCCTCCAACCTGTGATGCCATCATCACAAACAAAAAGAACACACCTTTGATGGTAATGGTCGCAGACTGCTCGCCTCTGCTTTTTGTTGACCCTAAACAAAATGTAATAGCAGCAGTGCACGCTGGAAGAGCCGGAGCATTTGAAAATATTGTACAAAATGTCATTGAAAGTTTTACAAATGATTTTGGTTCAAAGGTTGAAGATATTCTTGTCAGTATTGGTCCTGCCATTTGTCAAGACTGTTATGAGATAAACGAAGAAATTTATCAAAAAGCAAAAGAGTTGAGGCTTGATTATGCCATTACAATCAAAAATGAAAAAATTTACTTGGACATTAGAGCAATTTTACATGCACAGTTACATGTAACGGGAATCAAGAAAGAAAATATAGAGATATCTGATACCTGTAACTGTTGTCAAGCGGATAAGTTTTATTCCTACAGGAACAATAAAGAAACAGGAAGATTTGCCGGTATTATAATGCTCTAGATCTCATAAAAGAATGTTGCATACGCACTGTCAAGTTCAGAGAGTTTTACATTGAACACTGCCCGAACCTTTTCTTGGATATCCCTCCAAAAAGAATCCAGTACGACACTTGCACCGACGTTTTGAGGGACACAAAAAAGCTCTCCTTCAAGGGCTTCTACAATGTCAAGGACTATAATGGCCGAAGCATCTTTAGCTAACTTGTAACCCCCATTCGCACCTCTGATACTGACAACAAAACCATGCTTTTTCAGTGTTGAGAGTATTTGTTCAAGGTAACCATGAGATATTTGTGTTACAGCCGCTATCTCTTTGATTTGCATAAGTTTGTTTCTTGGAGAATTATATAGGGCATGCATTGCTGCAACTCCATAAAGGCTTTTTGTGGAAACACCGACCATTAAACGATAAACCTTTTATACAGGTAGTACATTTTACATCCTAAACAATAATCAAAAGCTATTTCTAAAAATAGACATACAACAAGTACGCCGCTTGTAACGAAGAAAAAAGTTTGCAGATGTAACAAATCAAACAAGAATATCAAACCTAAGAACATTAAGCCGAAATACGCAGCCAAAGTTTTTGGAGCACTGTCTTCCATTTTACTCTTTACATGTAACAGCTCTTTTGTGCTCGCAGATAATTGATACAAAGGACTGTAATTTTTATTTACAAAAAGTCTTATGATAAAATCTGTAATGAGAAAAAGTATTATAAATTTATTCAGTGTTACAAAATAAACACTAAAGAGTAATAGCATATAAAACGCATTGATTCGAATAATATTGGCATCGATTTTTATGAATGAAACAGGACAGAATTTTTGACTCATGCCGACTCCTTGTATTAATTGGTGCAATAATAATAAAGAAGCGGATTAAAGTCAAGTAAACTTAGTAGTTTACTATGGATTATAGCTTTGAATTCTTTTCGCGAGCTGTTGCGGTAGTAATCCTAATGATTCTTCTACTACCTTTGTATTTCCATGCGTAATGAACTCGTCTTCATATTCAAAAGAGACTACTGAAATATCTAAAATATTTTCTTTTGCCAAAAACTCCAAAATAGCAGAACCGACACCACCATGCTTTGCGCTATCTGAAAAGATAAACCATTTTTTATATCTTTTGGACATTTCTGTAAGCATCTCTTCATCAAGAGGCTTTACAAAGCGTAAATCCAAAATACTCACATCTTCATCCAAAAACTTACTTGTCTCATGTGCCCGACCTACGCCATTTCCATAACCGATAAAAAGAATATCACTCTTTGCAGTCTGTAAAAGCTGAGATTTTCCCAGTTCAAAAGGTGCTGATTCAGGAAGTTTACTCCCTATAAAAGAACCTCGTGGATAACGAAGTGAACAGGGATGTTCATACTGTGCAGCAAACCCCATTGCCTGATGAAAACTTTTTTCATCCCTAGGTGCGAACAGCGTCATATTTGGAATGGCTCTTAAATAACTTATGTCAAAGACACCCTGATGTGTTTCACCATCTTCACCGACTATGCCCGCACGGTCAAGAGCAAAGACAACAGGCAAGTCCATCAAACAGGTATCATGAATGACCTGATCATATGCACGCTGTAAAAATGTCGAATAAATGGTACAAAAAGGCTTAAAACCTTCTTTTGCAAGTGCTGCCATTGAAGTCACTGCATGCTGTTCTGCAATCGCCACATCCCAAAAACGGTTGGGATATTTTTCTATAAGTGCACTCAATCCTGTTCCGCTTGGCATTGCAGCCGTAACACCGACTATCTTCTCATTTTTTTCTGCTAATGCAAGTAGACTTTCCGTATAGATCTGTGTAGCACTTTTATTCGCAACTTTTTTTGCAGAATTTCCACTTGAAATATCAAACGGTCCTACTCCGTGCCATTTTTCTTCTTTTCCTTCTGCAATCTCATAACCCTTACCTTTAAGCGTCTGCGCATGAATAATTACCGGCTCGTTCAGGTTTTTTGCCGTTTGCAAAATATCTACAAGTTGTGAAATATTATGACCATTTACTGGGCCAATGTAGTTAATACCCATTTCTTCAAAAAGCATACCGGGTGTTATAAGTTTGAGCGATTCTTCCATGCGTTTGGCAATGTATCTTGCACCGTCACCAAAATTGTCCACAAAGCTCTCTGTATTTTTCTTAAATCTTTGATAAAAAGGCGAAGCCATAGCAGAACTTAGCATTCGGCTCACTGCACCGATTGGTTTGGCTATGCTCATTTCATTGTCATTTAAAATAATGACCATTGGATATTTTCTCTCACCCAACTCGTTAAGTGCTTCATATACCATACCTGCTGTCATAGAACCGTCACCAATCAAGATAACCGGAATACGCTCATTTTGCTCTCCTTTGAGTGCGATGGCTTTTGCAGCACCCACGCCTAAAGAGATTGAAGTGGAGCTATGTCCAGCAACAAAATAGTCATCACTGCTCTCAGTTGGTTTTGTATATCCACATATACCGTTAAACTGTCTTAAAGTATCAAATGCTTCCCATCGTCCTGTAATGAGTTTATGTGCATATGCCTGATGCGAAACGTCAAAGATAAAAGGGTCTTTTTGAGAATCAAATACTTTATGCATTGCTACTATGATCTCTGTAGCACCCAATGTTGAACTTAGATGCCCACCATTTTTACTCACTACTTCTAAAATTCTTTTTCTAATATCTTCACTTAAAACTTCAAGTTCTTTTATGCTCTTATCTTTTATATCTATTCTACTCACTCAAAGCTGCCTTTTTTACTCGTTCAAATCTTTTTGATATCTGTGCATCTATATTTCCTGCATCGCTTAATACAATAACACCGCCTTCACTGACTGCTTTATCAGGCGACACTTCCACATGTTCAAGTTTTGTGAAATGTTCGACGATTGCGCTGTAATCTTTCGGATTGACTTTTAAAGTGATTTTTGAAGCACTTTGTAGCTCTTTCATCAGCTCATCACTTAATGTTTTTGCAATCTGGGCTGAATTTTCACTTATTTCTATCTGTACAACTTCTTTTGCTATATCCAGCGCTGCATGAAGGAGTTCATTTTTAACGCCTTCTAAAGCTTTTTCAAATTCAGCTGCACTCTCTTCAAGTTTTTGAATCGAGCCTGTCAAGAGTACCAGTTTATCATTGAGTGCTTTGTCAATCTCTTCACGTGCTTTAGCCTCTCCAGCTTTAAGCCCTTCGCTGAAAGCTTCTTCTTTTGCTTTTTTCAACTCTTGTTCAAATTCTTCTTCTTTGGCCTCAAGTTTCATTTGCAATTTGATAAAGTTTGATGACATTTCATCCGTTTTTTTCATTAATGATTCTATCAAAGAATCTTTAGAACTCGTACTTAAAGCACTTGCATCAACATCCGAAACTTGTGGCTTTGGATTATTATCTTCTGCAACAACTTTTTCTTCACTTTTTTGCTGTTCACCTGAGCCTGCTGCAATAACTTTAAAATTGTATTTGTGCACGTTATGCTCATCAATTTCGTTTCTTGATATTATGCTTGCCATCTGTTTACTCTATCATCTCTTCAGTTGAGCCAAGCTGAATAGCACCAGACTCAGCCAACTGGTTTACAACTTCAACAATTTTTCTTTGGGCAGCTTCCACATCTTTCATTTTTACTGCACCGAGGAATTGCATCTCTTCTTCAAATGCTTCACGGGCTCTCTCACTCATTGCAGAGAAGAATTTCTCTTTCAGCTCTTCAGGAGCAGATTTAAGCGCTAACATAAGTTCAGGTTTATCTACTGCTTTTAAAATCTCAGTAATAGAATTTTTGTCAAGCGTGACAATATCCTCAAAAGTAAACATCATCTCTTTGATCTGCGTTGCAAGTTCTTCATCTACCTGCTCTATGTTGGCAAGTGTCGCTTTAGAGTTTTTCGCACCAAGACGATTAAAGATATCTGCAACTGCACGAGTTCCACCCACTTCTACTTTGTACGATGCAAGTGACTCAAGTTTTGACTCCAGTACTGCCGAGACACGCTTAATGACTGAAGGAGAAATATCACCAAGTCTTGCCATACGCATAGCAACTTCACTTCGCAGGTCGTCAGGAAAATACTGCAATGTATCTGCTGCTTCAGTCGGATCCATATGTGCCAATATCAATGCAATAGTCTGAGGATGCTCATTCACAATGAAGTCGGAGAGCTGCTGTGGTTTGATTTTTGAAAGATAGGCAAAGTTTTGTGTATTTTGCATACTTTTAGAAAGTTTGTCTAAAACTTTCTTGGCCTCTTCCGCTCCAAGTGTTCTGTACAATAATTCTCTTGCATATTCCATACCACCAGATGTCATAAATTGTCCGGACTGAAAGATTGCATGAAACTCTTCTAAAACTGCAGTTGCAATCGCTTTATCTATCGTTTTATTTGATGCAATATACTTCGATACTTCAGTAATTGCTTCAACACCCATGTGAGAAAATATAGAAGCAGTGGCATCTTCACCTAGCTGCAATAGAAGAATAGCAATTTTTTCCGCCATGCTCATCTCATCAAGTGCAGCCTGCTGTTGCTGTGTTAATACAGACATAGTTATTTCCTCTCTCTTGTAGGAATTTCCGATTCTTCACTCAGAAGTGCTTCAAGTAAGGAAGCCACTTCCTCCGGTGTTTCTTCTGCCATTGTCTTAACTTTTTCTAAGATGACTTCGTGTTTAAGATCATCTTCGTTAAAGTTACTGCCCATTCCAAGCTGGTCTTCGACTTTTTTACGCATTTGTTGTACTTTTTCTACCAAGTCATCACCCTCTTCTTCATCAAGTTCAAGTGATGGTGCAACCAATTCTTCATCTTCTTTTGATATTTCAAGCATTTTACCTGCAAAAGGAGCAATGACTTTCTTGTAAAGAATAAATAGTAATATAAGTACAAACAGATATTTGAACAGGTCTGAAAAAGGTGCAAGATACGTTTCTGTAAATGTAATAGCCTTATTTACACTTGCTACACCCTCACTTGTTGATGCCCGTTCAAACTGCAGGTTCTGCACACTTATCTGATCTCCTCTGTTTGGATCAATTCCAATTGAGCGGCTTGCAAGTGATGTAAGTGCCTCAATATCTGCATTGTCAAGCGGCACATACTGCATCTCTTCTGTCGGGTTTCCTTCCTTATCCACTTTTGCTTTATATTTCCCGTCAACGACAACAGCAGCTGTGATTCTTTTAATACGTGCAAACTGGCTCTTTGTTGTACTGACAGTTTTGCCGACTTCATAGTTGGTTGTACCGGAGTTTTTCGAATATTTTTCCACTGTCTGGTTTGATGAGAGACCTTGTACAGGGCCGATATTACTTACTGTTCCAGGTACTCCTCCAACTTCTTTTGGAGTACTGCCTTCTCTTTTTTCCTCATTAACCTGTTC
>JANTGW010000011.1 GCA_024762705.1 Sulfurimonas sp. | reverse complement strand
GGTCAAATACAATGTTTTAGACCCTTCAAGTGAAAATTTATTTATGCTCGCAGAGGAGCTTTTTACCTCGGTTGAAGAGCTTCAAGAACATTCACAAAGAGTTTATGCATTTAGAGATGCTTCAATAAAAGGCTGGGAATATGCACTTTCTCACAAAAAAGAAATAGCACGAATTATACATGAAAAGTATGCACCTGACATTGAAGTCGATGTTTTGGAAAGTGAAGCAGAAGTTATCAATAAACTTATGTTGCCTTTCATATATGACATAGGGTCAATTGATAGAAACTTTTTAAAAAAACAGATGGAGTTCTTTCAGCATAGGTATAATGTTGGAGATGAAAAAACTTTAGATGATTTCATTATAAAAGAGCAGACGGATAAACTTAAACTGACAGAAGATGAACAAAAATATATAAAGCAAAATAATCAGATTCCTATATGTGTAAATTATGATTTTTTTCCGGTTGACAGTATTGAGGATGGCAAGCATATAGGTGTTATGGCTGACATATTTAAACTGATTTCAGAAAAAACAGGTTTAAAGTTTACTCCTGTCCAATCAAAGTCCGAAAAAGATCTGTTTCAACATCTAAAGGAAAATAAGTGCAAAATTCTCTCAATTGTAGCAACAAATAATGTACTTTTTAGTACTATCAAACCTACAAAACCTCTTAGTACAACCTACTTTACACTTCTAAGCAGACTTGACAGATCTTTTATTAACAATCCTTTATCATTAAAAGGAAAGTTGTTGCTGGTGCAAAAAGAATCATTAAAAAATTATTTGAATTATTTGTATCCATATTTGAACATAGAAGTTGAAGATAATAAAAATGCCATGGCACAAAAAGTTCTTGATGGTAAAGCATATGCTATTGCATCCATAGATGAACAGGCAGATTATTTTATAGATAAATACGGCTATGGAAAATTGAAGATCAATGGTTTTCTTGCAAAAGAGAAACCAATAAAGGGCAGTATAGGTATTCAAAAAAATGAACCTGTTTTATTTAATATTATTCAAAAAGCCATAAATGCTATTTCTAAGCAAAAAATAGAATCAATTCAAAACAGTTGGAGATTGACACGTTATCATGAGCGAGTAAACTATACAACCTTATGGGCTGTACTGGCTGTTGTCAGCATTGTTTTTTTTATAATGCTGTACTATCAAAGAAAACTAAAGAATTTCAATATGCTTCTTGAACAAAGAGTTGCCCAAAAAACAAAAGAATTGCAAGCAGCAAATGAGCTTTTAGAAAATAAGGTAGAAAAAAAAGCGCAAGAAATCATTCAAAAGGATGAAATCTTAACTTCTCAATCGAAGCAGGCTGTTATGGGTGAAATGATAAGTATGATTGCCCATCAGTGGCGACAGCCTTTAAATAATATTACCCTTCAGGTCTCAAGTTTGCAGTTGAAACATATGATGGGACAGGAAGTTCCAAGAGAAGAAATAATGCGTACACTCGAAGATATCAGCGATTCTATCGTTTATCTTTCAGAGACTATTGATGATTTTAAAACATATTTTCATCCTGACAAGATCCCTGAGAATGTGGTATTGCAATCACTTCTTAAAAAGGCGGTAAAATTAATTTTACCAAGAATTAATGCAAGTAAAATAACACTTTTGATTGAATGTGATGAGTCTATAGATGCAGTAGTGTATACTAATGAATTTATACAGGTCTTGTTGAATATTTTAAATAACGCCATCGATGCATATGAAAATAGAAAGTTTGAAGACAAAACAATAAAAATTGCATGCAAACTCAATGGCTCTAATGTACAAATTGACATTTCAGATAGAGCTGGAGGTATTAGCCCTAAACATATGTCCAAATTATTTGAACCATACTTTTCCACAAAAGGAAAGAATGGAACCGGACTAGGACTCTATATGTCAAAAATGATCATAGAAAAACAGTTTGGCGGTACAATTAGAGTGAAAACATCAAGATTTGGTACAACTTTTAGTATCGTCATACCAAAAGAAGCACAAAAATAATATTTTAAATTCGCTTGTTTTTTACCATTGAAAGGACCATCGGTATATTGAGGCCGTCATTGTTGTATCCTTCATCTTTACATGATTCGCACTTGTCGCCCATAGGACAGATGTCATTTTCTAAAAGCTCTTGGAGAGTGGTGAAGTTGTTTTCTTTTATACACTTTGCTATGTCCTTAACGGTAAGCGAATTACATACGCAAATCTCAGTATCTAAGTCTATCATTATCTTTAAACCTTGTATTTTTAGCGCAATTATAATATATTTTACTTAACACAAATTTTACATTTATGAGATACAATTACACAAAGAATACACACAGAATTTGTACAATATTTTTCAAAGGACAAAAAACATGAAATTCCTGATAAGACTTTTTTTTACGTTACTTATGAGTTTGGGAGTGCTTAATGCAGTTGATTTTTTAATGCCGGATGAAGCCTTTAAGCCTTATGCCAAAGTAAATAAGAACATGCAGATCGAAACAGGTGTAAAAATAGCCCCAAGTATCTACCTGTATGAAAATAAATTGAAAATTGAATTGGTCAATGCCGACGGTTTGTCAATAAAAGAGATTAAAAAGCCTGCAACGGTGGAACATGGCGGAGAGAAAGTTTATGTAAAATCTCCAAATTTCATTGTAACATTAAAAAAAGATGATGCTTCTCTGAGCGGTACACAAGATGTAAAAGTAAAAATTTCTTACCAGGGATGTTCAGAGCAGGGTTTATGTTATGAACCGAGTACAAAAGAGTTTACACTTTCAATAGATACAGACAAATTATCTTCTGAAAATGGCGCTTTACATGTAAAGACGGAAGCCAAATCTGAAACTGACTCTATAGCGGACACTATTAAATCAAGCAGTTTTTTAGTTGTATTGGCAACATTTTTAGGTTTTGGGCTGTTGTTGGCTTTGACCCCTTGTGTCTTTCCTATGATTCCAATCATCTCGGGTGTGATTATTTCCCAAGGCGAAGGTCTGACAACCAAAAAGGCTTTTGCCCTTTCTTTGGTGTATGTACTAGCGATGGCTGTTGCATACACGATAGCAGGTGTTTTGGCAGGCCTTTTTGGCTCTAACTTGCAAGCAGCACTGCAAACACCTTGGGTTGTCTACTCTTTTGCAGCTGTTTTTGTTGCTCTTGCTGCAAGTATGTTCGGATTTTATGAACTTAAACTGCCTGATGCTCTTGTAACAAAAGTAAGTGCAACTTCTAACCGTAGCGGTTTTGTCGGTGTTGCTATTATGGGATTTTTATCTGCTCTGATTGTCGGTCCCTGTGTGGCCGCTCCTCTTGCGGGTGCGTTGGTATACATTGGGCAAACCGGTGATGCATTACTTGGCGGTGCAGCTTTATTTAGTATGAGTATAGGTATGGGAATTCCTCTTATATTGGTTGGCGTAAGTGCCGGTAAGTTTATGCCTAAGCCTGGTCCGTGGATGATTATGGTTAATGAGATTTTTGGAGCATTGATGTTGGCTGTGGCGATATGGATGCTTGAAAAAGTGTTGCCGTCATCAGTTACCATTTTAATGTATGCCATCGTCGGACTTGGATTCAGTATACACTTTGGCGCATTTGACAAAGAGAGTCACAGCTTTAAACGCACAGTCGCTTTTATGCTGTTTATTTACTCTTTGGCACTTCTCATGAGTGTTCTAGCAGGCGCTCCAAACATGAAAGAGCCTTTGGGTTTTTTAAAATCTAATGCAGCAGTAAATGTAACAAGCACACATGAAAGTAAACTTCAATTTAAAAAAGTCACTTCCTTAGAAGAATTGAATGCTCTTTTAGAAAAGAACAAAGGCAAAAAGATTTTACTTGATTTTGCAGCTGACTGGTGTACTGCATGCAAGGAGCTTGAAGAGGTGACTTTTGCAGACCCGAATGTACGAGATAAATTGAGTGAGTTTGTATTGATTCGTGCTGATGTTACTGCCAATGGCGATAAAGAAAAAGCCTTAAGTAAAGCATACGGTGTCTTTGGCCCTCCTGTAGTAATATTTTTTGACAAAGACTTACATGTAAAAAAATCAAAAACGATCGTAGGCTTTGTTGAGCCTCAAGAGTTTTTAAAACATCTTAATGCTTTATAGGTAAGTCTAGTTGCTGATTAAAATCATTATTTTCTTTGCCGCAATAATTTTAGCGGTATTATTGACAGTGTTTTATTATAAAAATGAAGTAAAAGAAGAAAAAATCTATCACATTATGGATCAAATACGTTTAACACTTGATTCGCAGTTAAAATCACATAAAATGGATGACCTCAAAGTCGCACTTATGCTTTCAAAAAACGAGGGGCTCATAAATGCATTGGAAAATGATGATGAGGACCTTGGTTACAAGATTCTCGATGATATCACCAGGTCCGTTGAGAGCAATACCGGTAAACACATACGTGCACAGGTCATAACCAATAAATTGAATATTTTTGCAAGAAGCTGGGACGACATATATGCAGGCATGCCTATAGGTGACTACAGACTTGATTTGAAATATTTTGACACCCATGTAGGTCCGCGTGCTTCCATTGAAGTTGGCCGTCGCTTAGGTGTAAAAGCAACTGTACCCATATACAAAAACGGAAGATTTTTAGGTTTTGTTGAATCTATTTCATTTTTTAAGTCACTCACAGATTTTTTCAGCTCGATGGGGGTTGATTTATATGTACTGCTTGATGTAAAACATACAGATACCGCAGTATTAATGATGGACAACTTAACCATAGACAACTATGTTGTCTCTAACAGAAACTATAATTATGCCCATTTGCAGACACTAAAATCCATTGATTTTAAAGAACTGAGGCTTAATGGTGTTGTTTATGCAGATGAGAAGTATATTTTTTATGAAAACATGAAAGACGGAAGCGGTAAAATCATAGGTGCCTATGTTTTTGTTTTGCCAAAAAGATATTTGGACTATTTTAGAAACCCTGAAGATGATATATCTTTTTTAATCAATGTTACAAGAAGCGGATTGTATGATGTTGTCAAAGAAGAGCAATATGAAAATAACCTATATAAAGATTACAGTGCCAAATCCATGGTGTATCTGCAGGATGTCATAGATAAAGAAGATAGACAGCTTTTTTTTGACGAAGCATATGAAAAATTTGACAAATATTCAAAAGATGAGCTGATCCAAATGATGCTTAATAGAAAAATAGTTAAAAAAATAGACGGGAAGATTAAATGAAAATTTTACTTTTAGAAGACGAATATTCACTGCGAGTCAGTATAGAAGAGTTTTTAACAGACTTGGGTTATGAAGTAGACGGCATGATGGATGGACTTGAAGCTTATGACGCTGTTTATGACAAAACATATGATTTACTTCTTTTGGATGTTAATGTACCCTCACTCAACGGCTTTGAACTGTTAAAGAAGCTTCGTGCAGACGGAATTACAGTGCCCGCCATATTTTTAACTTCCATGACGGACGTAAATGATTTAAAAGAGGGCTATAAAAGAGGATGCTGCGACTATATTAGGAAACCCTTTGATCTTGAAGAGCTTGAGTTGCGCATAGATCAGGCACTTGCAAGTCACTTACAAAATGACACTAACAGCGTAGAACTTGCCTGCGGTTTACGATATGACTTAAAAAAAAGTAAATTAACAAATAATGATGAAGAGATAGTACTGAGAAAAACAGAAAAAGATTTACTCGAAGTACTTATAAAACATAAAAACTCCGTCGTTTCTACAGAAATGTTCCAAGATGAAGTGTGGGGAGAGTATGTCGAACCGGCAACGATCAGAGTTCAATTAAATAACCTCAAAAAAAAGCTTCCAAAAGAGGTTATACAAAACAGACGCGGTTTAGGATACATTATTGAAAGATAATAAATATTCTGCAAAGTATGCTCTTATTTATACCTTTTTGGTAAGTATAGTACTACTCACACCTTTGTACTTTTATTTTGTCTATATGAAAAATATACATTCCGTGCAAAATGAACTGTTTTTAAAAGAAAAATCTCTTTTGGTCGTTAAAGCCATGGAAGAGTTCAATCAGGATGATGCATATTTTGAATACCCGAGGTTTAAAACTTTTACTTCCGGTTTGTATGATGAAAGCTTCCATCCGATTTTCACTCTTATAGATACTCCTATAAACTACTTTAAAGATGGATATTATATAGATGGGAACGATGCTTACCTTATTGTTAAGTTACCAAAAGAGAGATATTTCAACGCCCGTTATCTCGTACTGAAGAACAAGATCTCGTATGCACCGGTATATGAGAAGGTTTTTTTAATACTTTTTACTATATTCGTATTTGTATTTATTTTGAGTCTTTTCTTTCTTGGAAGTTTTGCAAAGCCCTTTCAAAGGATCAACAAACAACTTGATAATTTTATAAAAGACTCCATGCATGAAATCAACACACCGCTTTCTATTATAAATGTAAACATAGACCTTTATAATAGAAAGAATGAACCAAATAAATATATGCAGAGAATGAAAGCTGCAGCCAAGGTACTCTCAAATATATATAATGATATGGACTATCTTATAAAGTATGAAAGACTCGAACATGAAAAAAAAGAGATTAATCTTGCTGAGTTCTTAAAAGAAAGAGTAGAGTATTTTAAAGAAGTAGCACGAATGAAAGATATAGTGATCAATACTGACATAGAAGATTGTGGTACAATCTATATGAATGACAAAGAACTGCAGCGTCTTATAGATAATAATATATCAAATGCTATCAAGTACTCGTATGAAAACTCCAAAATCGACATAAGCCTTTATGTTCAAGATGAGAAATGTTATTTGAGTTTTAAGGATTATGGTGTCGGCATAGAGAAAGTTGAAAAGATCTTTAGTCGTTACTATAGAGAAGACAGCAGTAAAGGTGGATTTGGTATTGGTCTCAATATAGTAAAATCCATCATCCAAAAAGAAGGGATCGAGCTAAAAATAGAGTCTCATCCGAAACAGGGAAGCCTGTTTATCTACATATTTTCCCCAAAAAACAGAAATTAAATATAAATAAAACTGATTTTACATAAATTTTACATTTAGTAGTTAAACTTACTCCTGAAACTAAATAGGAGGAACAGGAATGAAGAAAACTGTTATGATGTCATTGCTTGTAGGTACTGCATTATTAGCTACTGATTATAGTAAGGTAATAGAGCATCCAGATGCAAGCAAGATGATAGAAAAAGATTTGTTAGCACCACCCAAAGTATTTACAATGCCGGCTGGTTGTGTGACTACAGACCCTGATGCAATTGCAAGAGGCGCATATATTTTCCATAACTTAAATGGGAAAAAGGCAAAGAAAACACCACCCAAAGGTTTAGCTAAAAAACTTAAAAATGGTAAACCAAAGCAGTATGGAAACTGTGTAGCATGCCACAATATAGAAGGTGCAAGAGGTGCTGGTAATATTGGTCCTGATTTGACTGACTATAGAGAGAACTTTGTAGATAGTGGTGCAAGAGATAACCAATTTGTATTTCAAAAGATTGCTGACGCTCGTATTGACAATCCGGATACTCATATGACAATTAACTTAACAACAAAGTTATTCACTCCAAGAGAAATATGTGATATTACTTCATATATTGTTGCTCCAAAATAATTAAAGGAATTTAAACTATGCAAAGAAGAGATTTTTTCAAAAAAGTAGGTACAGCTGCAGCTGTAACAGCTGTTGTACCAGCGATGAGTTTCGCAGGAGATGCTAAGCCTGTGAGCCCGAACAAAATGGATTTTGATACTGCTGTAAAAACGATTACAGGCGGGAAAACTCCTAAAGTTTCAAAAAAAGTAAAGTTAAAGGTACCGGAAATTGCTGAAAATGGTGCAGTTGTACCAGTTACTGTAACAGTTGATTCTCCAATGACTGAAAGTGATTATGTAAAAGCTATCCATATTTTAACTGGTAAAAATTCAAATGCACGTACAATCGATGTATTTTTAACTCCTGCAAACGGTAAGGCAATGTTCTCTACTCGTATTAAACTTGGTGGTACACAAAAGGTTTCTGCTTTAGTTGAGTTAAGTGATGGTGAGTTCTTAATCGCTTCTCAAAGCGTAAAAGTAACAATTGGTGGTTGTGGTTGATTTTAACCGAACATCTTAAGTAAAAAAATATAAAATATAGAGGATATAAAAATGGCAGACAAAAGAAAATCACTGATTAAGATAAAACCAAAGAAATACAAAGACGGTGAAATCGTAAAAGTAAGTTTTATGGTTATGCACCCAATGCACACAGGTATGGGTAAAGATAAAAAAACTAAAAAACTCATTCCCGCTAAATATATTAACAGCGTAAAGTTTTTTTATAATGGAAAAGAGATTACAAGCATGAAAGTTTGGGAATCATTATCTGTTAACCCAGTTTTTACAACATATATGAAAATTAACGGGAAAGGAAAATTGACTGTTAAATATACTGACAATACTGGTGAAGCGCACGAAAAAACTAAAAAGATTAAACCAAAAGGATAATCAAATGAAAACAGGTATTAAAATAGCTCTATCAGTTGCAATGCTTACTTCATTATCATTTGGTGGTGAACAATTTGCAATGAGCGACGCAGACCGTGCAATGTATGCAGAAATGTTAGACAATAACCCTGCTGACATAATGGTCGCAGATGGTGAAGAGTTACTAAGTTATATGGGTGGAGACGAAGGTCTTGCTAAGTATCTTGGTGTGAGTGAAGATGAATTACCAGCTTATATAGCAGGTTTTCCTCGTTATATTAAAAAGTTTGACATGGTTGTTGGACTCGATCAAGTTGTTCAGGCTATGATGGCAGACGGTGGGCACAAACCATTGAAGTTAAAAAGTGGAAACATGTTCTCTATGCTTGCATACATTAAGTCTATTGCAAATGGTGAGAAAATCAATATAGACGTAACAGCGAATCCACAAATGAAAGAAGCATATGCTTTAGGTTTGAAAACATTTATGACAAAGCGTGGTGGACGTGGTCTGTCATGTAATTCATGTCACTCTCCGGATGTTGTTGGTAGAGTCTTGCGTACACAGCCTTTACCGGATTTAAGTACAAAAGGTGTAAAAGCTGCAGCAACATGGCCTGCATACAGAATGACAAAATCATCTTTAAGAACACTGCAACGTCGTTTTCAAGGATGTATGAAAAACGCACTTCTTAAAGTTATACCAATCGGTTCTAAAGAGATGGTAGCACTTGAAGTATACTTAACAGATAAAGCAAAGGGTAGTGAAATAAATATCCCTGGTTTAAAAAGATAGAAGGGTAGTAATGGAAATTTCTAGAAGAGATTTTATGCATATTGCAGCTATATTTGGACTTAGCGCAGCTACAAGTAGCTTTGCAAGTGCAAAACAAATAGAGCAGATAGGGTTAAAAGATATTTATAAATTTAACTCTACAGGTAATTTTACACTTATGCATATATGTGATTTACATGCACACATTAAACCATTGTACTGGAGAGAGCCGTCAACATTGATCTCTGCTCCAAACCTTGTGGGAACACCAGGATTTCTATGTGGTGAAGCATTTGCAAAGCATTATGGACTTGAGCCTAGTTCTCTTGATGCATATTTCGATACATATATTGACTTTGAAAAACTTGCTAAAAAGTTCGGAAAGATGGGTGGTATAGCTCATATTAAAACTGTAGCAAATCATATTATTGATGAGCGTGGAAAAGATAATGTGCTTTTCCTTGATTCTGGTGATACTTGGCAAGGTACTGGTGTAGCGCTGAAAACTGACGGTGAAGCTATTGTAAAAGCGCAAAACTACCTTGGTATTGACACTATGGTCGGTCACTGGGAATTTACTTATGGGAAAGAGAGAGTAAAAGAGCTTATTGACATGCTTGATGCGAAATTTATCTCTCAAAATATCATAGGCGATGATCCTTTTGCCGATGAATATGAAGAGTTGATATTTGAACCATATACGATCGAAGAGCGTGGTGGTGCTAAGATAGGGATCATTGGTCAGTCATTTCCGTTCACATCAACGGCGAATCCTAAAGAATTCACTGAAGGATGGAGTTTTGGTCTAAGATTGGAAACACTCCAAGAATATGTTGATGAATTAAGAAATGAGAAAAAAGTTGACTGTGTGGTTGTTCTTTCTCATGACGGATTCAGTGTAGACCAGGAAGTTGCACGTAAGGTTAAAGGTATTGACTTTATCTTAAGTGGACATACACATGATCCTTCACCTGAACCTATTGTTGTCAACGATACTGTTATTGTTATTGCGGGAAGTCATGGTAAGTATATTGGTCGTTTAGACATTGATGCTAAAAACGGGAAAGTGAATGGTTATGAGTATAAACTTATTCCGATAGCGTCGAATATCATTCCGGCTGACCCTGAAGGTGTAAAACTTGTAAAAGAGTTATATGCTCCATTTGACAAAGAATTCAACGAAGTTTTAGGTCAAACAAAAGGTATGCTTTACAAGCGCGACACATTCTTTTCAACTTTTGATCAGCTCATCAATGATGCTATTATAGATGAAATGAAATGTGACATCTCTTTTACACCTGGTTACAGATGGGGAACAACAGTTCTCGCAGGTGATGATATTTTAATGGACAATGTATATGAAATGTGTGGTATTACATACCCGGATGTATATACATTTGAGCTAAAAGGCGAAAAGATTGCAACACTTTTAGAAGATATAGCAGACAATGTCTTTAATGCAAACCCTTTATATCAACAAGGTGGTGATATGAGCCGTCTTGGTGGTGTAACGTATTCTATCGCGGTTGCCAACAAAGCAGGCGAAAGAATATCAAATCTTAAGATTGGAGGTAAACCTATAGACTTGGAAAAAACTTATGTAGTCTCTTCATGGGGTGGTAACTTACAAAAAGCAGGTGCAAACTTGCAGACTGATAAGATTCGCCCGGTTTATGATGTTGTACGTGACTACATTAAAAGAGAGAAAGTGGTTGATGTGAGTAACAAGGGTAATGTTACTTTGGTTGACTACAGTTGCGGTTGCCCGACTAAGGGTTCTAGAGGCTGTTAAGTAGCCTTAAATTTAAAAAAGAGGAAGAAAAATGAAATTATTGAAATTAAGTGCTGTTGCAGCATTAACATGTGCATTATCTATTTCAGCGCAGGCTGATGACAAACCAAAACGTGAGCTTAAAAACAACATGATGGTAAAAACAAATGTTGTTCCTGGTAAAGTTGATAAACTTTCAGAAATGTTCACAGAGGGTATGTTCTATGGTCGTTTGAGAACAAATTACTTTAAATGGGACTGGAAAAATGATGATACAGCTACAACTGGAAATAAAGATAATAAAGCATTTGGCCTTGGCGGTAGTCTAAAATATAAGTCTGCTATATTTAATGGTGTAAGTGCTGAAGCTGGTTTTTATTTTACAAGTAGTCCAATAAGATCGTTACGTCAAGATGAAACTGAGCTTAAATATTCAAAAGCTGGTAAAGATACATTCAGCCGTTATCAAGTAAGTCAAGGTGGAGCATGGGAATATGCAGTATTGGCTGAAGCAAATATTCAGTATCAATATTCTAAGAATAAGGCTATTGCCGGTCGTCAAATTTTTGAATCTTTCTTGACAAAGTCAAATGATACGAAAATGATTCCAAATACTTTTGAGGGTGTTGTTTTAGAGACAAAAGAACTTGCTAAGACAAGAATCAGAGGTGCATACTTTACTGCACAAAAATTACGTGATCATACAACTTTTCATGATGTTATTACATTCAAAGATGAAGCAGGTAACAGCTGGAACAACAATGATGATTCAGCTATTCACAAAGGTCTTACATATGCTAACTTTGTAGCTGCAGGTAAAGATGTAAATCATGAGCTAATCGTTGTAGATGCAAGAAATAAATCAATTGAAAATCTTCAAGTAGATGTTACTTATGGTGCTGTTCCTGATGTTGTATCATCATTAACTGGTGAAGTAAACTATAAAATCGCTTTGGGTGATGGTTATACACTTACTCCTGGTGTTCGTTATATGAAACAATTCGATAACGGTGGTGGAGAAATCGGTGGTGCTTGTTTAAAAGGCGGTCTTGCAGGTGTAACTGGTTCAGCTTTAGGTTATAAAGATGCGGCTTCTCTTGATACTTCTTTGTGGATGGCTCGTTTAGTACTTAAAAAAGGTCCATTAAAAGCAAAAATCGGTTATTCAGCAGTTGCTGATGATGCGGATATCGTTGCTCCATGGCGTGGATTCCCGACAGGTGGGTATACTCGTGCAATGGCTCAGTATAACTGGTATGCAAATACAAAAACAATCAATGTTGAAGCAAACTATGACTTCGGTAAAGCAGGTCTAGTTCCAGGTTTCAGTGCTATGGCTCGTTATGCAATTCAAAACTTTGATGAAGCAAAACAAGCTGCAGGTGTGCAAG
>JANTGW010000010.1 GCA_024762705.1 Sulfurimonas sp. | reverse complement strand
GAATTTGATGTTCCATTCTCAGATAAAGGCGATAACTATGCACGTTACCGTATTTATATGGAAGAGATGAGACAAAGTGCGAAAATCCTTTACCAATGTATAGAAATGTATGAGCAGTGTGAAAAAGACGGACAGACTGACTTGATGGCGCATGCTCCTAAATATATTTCAGCACCGAAGATTGATATTATGACGCAAAACTACTCGTTGATGCAGCATTTTGTGCTTGTAACACAAGGTATGAGACCACCGGTTGGTGAAGTATATGTTCCAACAGAATCACCAAAAGGTGAACTTGGATTTTATATTAATTCTCAAGGCGGACCTTACCCTTATAGACTGAAACTTCGTGCACCTTCATTTTGGCACACAGGTATTTTAACTGATCTATTACCAGGTCACTACATTCCGGATGTTGTTTCTATTATTGGAACAACTAACATAGTTTTTGGTGAGGTAGACAGATAATGAAAAGATATGACTTAAGACACTTAAAAGATAATTTTGAACCTCGTATGAAAGAAATATTGGAAGAAAAACATAAGCCGACTGAAACATTGATATTTTTGTTCGAAATAGGTGATTTCTCTCCAATACAAAGAAGTGCGGATCTGGTAAAAGAGTGCGGATATGAGCTCTATAATTCACTAAAGTTTAACGAAGTCGATTGGACTATCGTGGTAAAAAAATAGGGATTTAATGTGGGTAAAGTATGTTTTTCAACTTGGAATGGGGAGTTTGTTAATAACATTGGCAAAAACCATGACGAGTGGGAAGAATCAGCGTATAACTTACCAGCACAATATGATGATCACCGTGATTCAAAGGCCTTTATAGGTTGGGACGGTGTAGCCCTTTTTGATGAAGATATAGATGTAATTCGTTTGGCTATGGAATATGCAGCGCAATACCAGGTTTATTCAGAAGCTTGCGGAAGATGTGCTCCTGGCAGATGGGGTGGCCGTATACTCTATGATCAGCTAGACAAGATTGCTCGTGGTGAAGGTGAAATATCTGATATGGAACACTTAAGAGAAATAGGTAAAAGTATGCAGCTTACCTCTAAGTGCGAAATTGGAAAGACAGTACCGAACCCTATACTTGATTTGATGAACTATTTTGAAGACACATTCTTGGAGTGCATTAATGAAAAAAGAAAATCAAAACATTACGATGATGCTGTCGGATATATAGCGAAAATTACTGCACCATGTACAGATGCATGTCCATCGCATGTAGATATACCTGGATATATAGAGGGTGTAAGAGATTTACGGTTTGATGATTCACTGCAAGCGACTCGTCAAACAATGCCACTTGCACACACATGCGGACGCGTTTGTCCACACCCTTGTGAGGATGCATGTCGTAGATCCAACCTTGATGAACCTATTTCAATTATGGCACTTAAACGTCTTGGTGCAGACTGGGAAACAGACCATGAGTACAGTTTTTTTCATCCGATGGAAAAAAAACCGTCAATAGACAAAAAGGTGGCAGTCATTGGAGCCGGTCCAGCCGGATTGACAACAGCATACTATTTGGCTGCTGAGGGAGTTTCTGTAGATGTTTATGAAGAACTTCCTGTGCTAGGCGGTGAAGTAGCTGTCGGTGTTCCAGAGTATCGTATGCCGGTAAATAAATACAACCAAGATATAGAATGTGTTCGTGATATGGGTGTTAATTTCATTACAAACTCTAGGATTACAGCAGATGACATGAGAAGGTTTGAAAAAGAGTATGATGCAACAATGGTGTCGGTAGGTACCAGAATTTCAAAAAAAGTCCGTTGTGAAAATGAAAGACCGGAAATAAAAGGCTATTGGGGTGCAATAGACTTTTTAGATAAAGTGAATTTATATGAAAAGTACGGCTATACGATTTCAAAAGAAGAACAAGAGAAAAATCTTTTAAGCACTGACTATGTAGATTTAACGGGTAAAACAGTTGTTTGTGTCGGTGGTGGATTTACTTCTATGGATGTTGTGCGTTGTTCTATTCGTGCAAATGCTGAAAAAGTGTATATGATTTATCGTCGTGATGAAAAGACAATCATTCGAAACACTACTTACGAAGAGTATCATGAAGCTGTTGAAGAAGGAGTTGAATTTTTATTTCATTCAGCGGTGAATAAGATCGTTACAGATGAGAATGATGTGCTAAAAGAGCTATTAATTGACAAATACGAATTAGTACCTGATCCTGATGGAGGGCGTCCTCAACTTGAAAAGATTGAAGGTGCATCATATGCGATAGAAGCAGATTATTTGATTCCGGCAGTCTCTCAATCGGCAGATCTTGATTTGCTTCCTGAAGAATGGGATATTGAAATGACCTCATGGGCTACGATTAAAACAAATGGCAAGGATTATATGACATCGCGTAAAGGTATTTTTGCGTCAGGCGACTGCGAATATGGTCCTATGACTATAGTAAATGCAGTTGGACAGGCCAAACGTGCAGCTTCGGTTATGGCTAGATATGTGCAGACTGGTGAAGTAAGTTTAACGGATGAAGAGATTATGGAAGATCATCTTGCTAAACTTAAGGTATATGATAAAAAAGAAAAAGTAAAAGGTTGGCTACCAGGTTTACCTCGTGAACAGTCAAGCATACTTGATGTTGAAGTTCGCAAACATAACAATGAAGAAGTTAATCTTGGCTTCACACAAGAGCAGGCTTTAGCAGAGGCAGAAAGATGTATGCGCTGTTATTATATAGCTATGGTACAGGCATAAGGGAGGTCGTAGATGGATAAAATTATTAATTTTAAAATTGACGGCAAGAATGTGACTGCATGCAAAGGTGAAACTATCTTGCAAACTGCACGAAAGAACAATATCTATATTCCTACGATGTGCTATATTTCTAAAACAACACCATGTGCATCATGTCGCATGTGTTCTGTAGAGGTTGAAGGTGTTGATGGCTTTATACTTTCATGTAATACACCACCTACTGAAGGAATTGAAGTTAAAACTAACTCACCTGAGCTTGAAGTAGAGCGCACAAACATTATGAAGCTTTATGATGTAAATCATCCTTTGGAATGTGGTGTATGTGATAAATCAGGCGAATGTGACCTACAGAACATGACTTTAGAATTTGGAGTACAAGGCCAAGAGTTTTCTGCAAAAGAGCATTTAAGAGAAGTTAAGCATTGGGGATTGATAGATTATGATCCCGCATTATGCATTATGTGTGAAAAATGTGTACATGTATGTAATGAGATCATTGGTGATGATGCGATAGAAGTGAAGTTTGGCGGTTATTCTTCTGAAATTATTCCTAAGAATGCAGAGCAACTTGAGTGTACTTTTTGTGGTGAATGTATAGCAGTTTGTCCGGTAGGTGCATTGACTAGTGCCGATTTTAAATATTCGGCAAATTCATGGGAACTTTCCCGTATTCCATCGACTTGTGCACATTGTTCTGCTGGCTGTGCTTTAGAATATGAAATACGTCATGTCGGCATTAATGGGGATGATGCAATATACAGAGTAAAAAATAACTTTGAGTATAATTCATTATGCGGAGCAGGACGTTTTGGCTATGATTTTGAAAACCGTGCTGTTAAAAATGAAGAAGCATTTGCTAAGGCAGTTGAAGCGATCAAAAATGCAAATGCAATTCGTTTTTCTTCAGTAATTACAAATGAAGAAGCACATATATTACAGTTACTAAAAGAAAAATTTGGTGTGAAATTATTTAACGAAGATGCGCGTTTATATGCTGAGTTTATGTCGGCATACAGTTCAGTAAGCGGTAAACTGCATCATAGTGCAACAATGGACGCGGTGAAACAGGCCGAAGCAGTTATTATAATTGGTACGCGCATTGCAACAGACAACCCAATGGTCCGTTATGCGATGCGTACGGCGTCACAACATAATGGTGCAAAAATAGTTTATGCACATCCTTTAGAAGATGTACTGATGAAAAATACTGCAACTCAGTTTATTAAATATGAAGTAGGAACAGAAGAGGGTGTTTTAGCGCTAATAGCTAATGAACTATTGCAAAACTGTGACATAGACGATGAAACACGAGAATTTCTTGAAGATCTGGATTTAGGTTATCTTGAAGCTGAAAGCAATGTCGGTGATGATGAACTCAAAGCAATGACAAAATCATTTCAGAGAGCCCAAAAACATGTCTTAATTATTGGAAGTGATGTTTTTTCGCATAAGCGAGCAAAAAATATAGCAAAACTGGCTGCCTTGATTGAAAAATATACGCAGTTTTCTTTGCTGATAGTTCCGGCTGAAGCAAATACGACAGGAGTTTCTTTGTTATGTGAACTTGATACTGACGAAAATGTAGACAAGGTTGTTGCCTATAATACAAAAGGTGACTTTATATTGTCATCTTTAGAAAATTCAGATCTTGCCATGCCGGCTTTTAATCAAGTGGAGGGTACAATTGTGAACATAGATAATCGAGTGGTGCCTCTTAACGCAGCACTTGAGTTTAAAGGCTATACGCTAAATAATATTGCAAATGCCTTAGGATTACACAAGGAAAATACTATTGATTATACAAAAGAGTTGGATATTTCTAAAGGTTTTCAAACGATAGCTTTTGATGATTTGGAGAACTTTTTTACAACTGAGGGAGAAGACAGGAGAGGTTATATTTTGAATGAAGTAATGTGTGAAGCAGATGCTAAGTTAGATGAGATCGCTGATCTGCCAGAGTTTAACGGTACTGTTGTGTATCACTGTAATCCTGTTTTACAATTTAACAGGTTTACAAATAAAGCACATCAGTTAGAAAAAGATACAAGCTTGCGAGGTTCAGCTCAATTTGCTGCAGCTGCAAGAATAGCAGACGGTGATGTGGTCAATATAAGTTTTTCATCAAAAACAATACAAAGAATATTTAAACAAGATGATGAATTAAAAGGAACTATAGCCTTAAATCCTACTTTTGATTTAGAAGAGGAAATTCACAGGTATAGATTTGAAAAATCCAAAATAGAGAGAGTAGCATAATGAGTAAAATTACTATAAACATTGACGGTAAAGATGTTCAAACACAAGAGGGTGAGTACGTATTAGAAGCGGCTCGTGCGAATGACATATTTATTCCAGCTATATGTTATTTAACAAGATGTAGCCCGACTTTGGCTTGTCGTATATGTTTAGTTGAAGCAGATGGAAAACAGGTATATGCATGTAATGCTAAAGCAAAAGACGGTATGAATATCGTGACATCGACGGAGTCGATTGAAGAAGAACGTCGAGTTATCATGGAAGTGTATGATGTTAACCATCCTCTACAGTGTGGTGTATGTGATCAATCGGGGGAATGTGAACTACAAAACTATACATTGGAAATGGGTGTTGATTCGCAACATTATACAATTAAAGATGTAGACAGAAGTTCTCATGATTGGGGACACTTGCATTATGATCCGGGACTTTGTATTGTGTGTGAACGTTGTGTAACAGTCTGTAAAGATATGATTGGTGATAATTCACTCAAGACAATTCCACGCGGTTCAGATCCTATTAGTGCAGACTACAAAGAGAGTATGCCAAAAGATGCATATGCTATGTGGAATAAGCTTAACAAGTCTGTTATTGGTTTAACAAACGGAACAGATGTCCTTGATTGTACTTCATGTGGTGAATGTGCTGCTGTATGTCCGGTAGGTGCTCTTGTGGATACTCAGTTTATGTATAAAGCAAATGCATGGGAGTTAAAACAAGTTCCTGCAACATGTGGACACTGTTCTGCTGGCTGTCAAATCTCTTATGATTTAAAGCATACAAGCATTGATAATCCCGAAGATAAAGTTTACCGTGTTATGAATGAATGGAACTATGTTTCACTTTGTGGTGCAGGTCGTTATGGATTTGACTATCAAAATGCGGATGTGACTAAAGATGAAACAGCGTTTGCAAATGCAATTGAAGCATTCAAAAAAGCTGATACAATCGCATTTACATCAACCATTACGAATGAAGAGGCATATCTGCTTCAAAAGATGAAAGAGAAGTTCGGATACAAATTGGTAAACCCTGAAGCAAAAGCATTTCAAACATTTTTACAAAACTATTCACAAATAAGCGGACAAAAGCTGTACAGTGGAGACCTTGAAAAAGTACATACGACGAACTTCATCGTTTCTATAGGTTCAGCATTAAAAACGGATAATCCAAATGCACGTTATGCGTTAAATAACTCATTAACAGTAAAAAAAGGCGCAGGAATTTATTTTCACCCAGTGCAAGACCCGATTATTGATGGTATCGGTAAATCAATAATGACAGTAAAACATGCACCGCTTCAAGAAGAAGCAGCTTTATATCTTATGCTTGATCTGTTTGCTGATAAATCAAAACTACCATCAGAAGTAGTTGAGTATTTGGCATCATTTCATTCACAAAAAACTATAACAGTTGAAGAAGTTGTCAAAGAGACTGTAAAAGAAATTGTTAAAGAGATAAAAGTCAATGAAGAAACAGGTGTAGAAGAAGAAATTGAAGTAGAAAAAGCAAAAGTAGTTTCAACAAAAATTTCAAAAGAAGTTGAAGTTGATGATAATGCTCTATTATCCGTGCTTGGTCTGGATGATAGTTTTATGGAAACGCTTGAGAAGAATTTAAAGAAAAAAGAAACTTTTGCTCTTATGGTAGGACCAGACCTGTATACACACCCAAATGCAAAGAATTTAGCTCGATTAGTAGCTTTATTTGAAAAATATTCTGATTTTGAAGTGACAATGATTCCTGCACTTACAAATTCATTGGGTGTTTCACTTATTTGTGAACTTGATGATGAAAAAGATACTTACAGTGTTGCATATAACACAGATGGTGACTTTGTTCTTTCAGGATTAGGCGATGGTGATCTTGATATGCCTGCAATAAATCAACAAGAGGGAACATTAACATCTGTGAACAAACGTGTTAATCCTACTAATGCTGCACTTGGATATGGCGGGTATGAGCTTAATGATATTGCAAATGCTCTTGGATTTGATGCTGAAAATGTAATTGACTATACTGTAAAACTTCCAGTTGCATCAGGTTTTAAGGCAGAAGAGTTTGATAACTTACCTAATCATTACGAAAATGATGGTACGGAAGTTAGAGGATATGTGTTAGAAAATGTAGCAGTTACACCAAGCAGTGACGAAAGTGTAGATAAATTCAGCGATGCTAAGCTTGAAGGTAGTATAATTTACTTAGCTAATCCTGTAAGACAGTTTACAGAGTTTACAAACAAAACAACGAACCTTGATGAAGTAAGCGGTATTTATATGAGTGAAGAGTACTTGTCCAAGTCTGACTTCAGTGAAGGTGATGTTGTTACTGTGAAAACTGCAAAAGGTGAAATTACTGCAAATGTTGTTTGTGATAATAAAATTGCAGGTGACATTGTGGTTTTACCGACATTTGACAAAAAATTAAACTCAGAAGCACTCTTTGACGGTTATCGTTTTAGTACAGCTTCAATCACAAAGGGGTAGTATATGGACACAGCATATTTAATTGAAACGATAATCAAAGTCGTTGTAATTTTATTGATATTTTCTGCTTTAGCAGGTATCGGTACATATTTTGAACGTAAAGTACTTGCTTTTATGCAGCGCCGTTTAGGACCAATGTATGTTGGACCATATGGATTACTACAGGTTGCAGCAGATGGTATAAAACTTTTTACAAAAGAAGATATTATTCCTACAAATGTTGTTGGACCAGTATTTAAACTTGCTCCTGTTATTACAGCTGCAACAGCATTTATGGCTGCAGCGGCGATTCCGTTTTTTCCACAGTTTACAGTATTTGGTTATACGGTACACCCAATTATAGCTGACTTGAATATTGGTATTTTATATATTCTTGGCGTAATGGCAATTGGGTTGTATGGACCATTATTGGGTGGTATGGCTTCAGCAAATAAGTTTGCCCTACTTTCTGCAGCTCGTACAGCAGCAGTATTTATCTCTTATGAAGTTGTGAGTGGTTTGGCTATTCTTGCACCAATTATGATGGTCGGTTCATTGTCTCTTATTGATTTTAATCAATATCAGGCAGGTGGGATTAGTGACTGGATAGTCTGGTCACAGCCTCTTGCATTTGTTCTGTTTTGGATTGCAGCATTTGCTGAAACTGGACGTACTCCATTTCACCTTATAGCAAATGACCATGAGATTATTGACGGTTTTGGTACTGAGTACTCAGGAATGAGATGGGGTCTTTTCTTCATCGGTGAGTATGCAAACATGTTCTTTATTTCATTTGTAATTCCGCTTATTTTCTTAGGTGGATACGGTGATGGCAGTTTACTCGGAGCATTGGGTCTGTTGGGAAAAGTTGCGTTTTTCTTTTTCTTCTTCTTATGGACGAGAGCTGCATGGCCGGATGTAAGACCGGATCAGCTCATGTGGTTGTGTTGGAAAGTACTAATGCCATTAGCAGTGATAAATGTAATAATCACTGGCTTTGTGATGATGTTTTAAGGGGATAATGAATGAAAATGGAACAATTTAATGATAGAAATATAGCTGATAACGGCTACTTTTTAGTTGATATTGAAGATTATCCTACTGATGGTTGGGGTAAGTTTAAGCGTGTAATAAAAAGAAGCTTCAAGGGCGAGCTGTTTGTAGGTCTCTGGGTTGTGCTTCGTGAAATGATCAAATTTGATATTCACACAGTACAATATCCTGAAGAAAAGTTGCCGATTGGCCCTCGTTACCGTGCAGTTCATGAGATGAAAAGACTTTGGGAAAGTGATGCGGAGCGTTGTATCGGATGTGGATTGTGTGAAAAGATCTGTATTTCAGACTGTATCCGTATGGACACGAAGATTGATGAGAACTCTCGTAAAGAAGTGACAGAGTATACGATTAATCTTGGACGTTGTATCTTCTGTGGATACTGTGCGGAAGTTTGTCCGGAACTTGCTATTACCCATGGTGGAGAGTATGAACAGGCTTCAGAGCAAAGAGAACACTTTGTAGACTATGAGTATATGCTTACACCATTAGATACAATGAAGGCAAAAGCACAAAAAGAGTTTGAAGGCTTTGGTGCTATAACACCACATGAAGATGAGCGTGTTAAGAAAACACCTCTAGCATATTAAGGAGTTAGGACTATGTTTGAAGCGATAGCGTTTTATTTATTTGCATTTTTAACGATAGCGATGTTTTTTATAGCTGTTACAACATCACAGGCGTTATATGCATTGACTGCATTGGCAGCGGGAATGATTTTCATATCGGCATTTTTCTTTATTCTGGGTGCTGATTTTTTAGGTGCAGTGCAAATTATTGTTTACACTGGTGCAGTAATGGCTCTTTATGCATTTGGTATGATGTTCTTTGATACTACAAGGGAAGTAAAAGAGAAAGAAGGAAACAAGTTTATTATAGTGGGGCTTTCAACATTGGCAGCTGTCTTGGTTGTTGTTATATTTGCAGCACCAATGGTGTCAGAAAATATTGTAGCACTTTATCCTGCAATCGATGGCCTGGGAAATACACAGGAAGTTGGTCTTGTTCTGTTTACAAAGTACCTTGTACCGTTTGAAGTTGCAGCGATAATGCTACTGGTTGCAATGGTTGCAGGTATAGTTCTTGCGGGTAAAAAGATGGACCTTTCAATAACGCTTATGAATGAAGCTGAAATTGAAGAAGAAAAAAATAAAAAGGTGCTTTCATGATGGAAATAGGTTTAAACCATTATCTTGTTTTATCTACTATTTTATTTGCTATTGGGTTAGTGGGTGTAATGCGTAGAAAAAACCTTCTTTTGCTGTTTTTTGCAACTGAAATATTATTAAATGCCGTTAATGTGGCTTTTGCCGCTATTTCACACTACTATGGTGATTTGACTGGCCAGATGTTTGCATTTTTCGTAATTGCTATTGCTGCTTCGGAAGTTGCAGTTGGGCTTGGACTTCTAATTGTTTGGTATAAACGCCATAGTTCAATCGATTTAGATGCGTTAGCAACGATGAAAGGATAAAGAATGGAAAAATATTTATATATAGCACTTTTTGCTCCGTTAGTCAGTTCTTTGTTCTCTGCACTCTTCACTGCAACACCAAAGAAACTTTTTACAGGTATTGTCGCCAGTCTGTTGATATTTACATCATTTGTAGCAAGTACGATCTTGTTGGTATATATACTCAAAGGTGGTGAGCCTTTACATGTAACAATGATGACGTGGATGGCAACAGGAGATCTTTATATACCGTTTGGATTTGTAGTGGATCAGATCTCTGTTACAATGATGATGGTTGTTACTTTGGTTTCAACGATAGTACACATCTATTCTATAGGCTACATGGACCATGATAAGGGTTTTAACAGATTCTTTGCTTGGCTTTCTGCTTTCGTGTTTTCTATGATGGTTCTTGTTATGAGTGACAACTTTGCCGGACTATTCATTGGATGGGAAGGTGTTGGTCTTTGTTCATGGGGACTTATTGGCTTCTGGTACCACAAAGAGATTGCAACATGGGCAGCAAACGAAGCATTTATTATGAACCGTATTGCAGACCTTGGAATGCTTATTGGAATTTTCCTTGTATATTGGAACACAGGAACACTTCAGTATGATGAAGCATTCGCTGTTATGCCTTATCTTGATACAGCTGTATTGACATGGATGGGTGTCTTCTTGTTTATAGGTGCAATGGGTAAATCTGCACAATTTCCACTCCATACATGGCTGGCAGATGCGATGGAAGGACCTACACCGGTTTCTGCATTAATTCACGCAGCGACTATGGTTACGGCAGGTGTATACCTTGTTGTACGTTCAAATGAACTTTACAGCCTGATTCCACATATTGGTCTGTTTATAGCATCTCTTGGTACTTTTGTTGCACTATTTGCGGCATCTATGGCTTTGGTCAATAGAGATATGAAAAGAATTATCGCATACTCTACACTTTCACAGCTTGGATACATGTTCGCTGCAGCAGGACTTGGCGCATACTGGGTAGCATTGTTTCACTTAATGGCGCACGCATTCTTTAAAGCACTCTTGTTCTTAGGTGCAGGTAATGTTATGCACGCAATGCATGATGAGCTTGATCCATTTAAAATGGGTGGACTCAAAAAAGTTATGAAGTGGACTTGGATCATGATGACAATAGCTTCTTTGGCATTGGCAGGTATCTTTCCTTTTGCAGGATTCTTTTCAAAGGATACTATTCTTGAAGCTGCTTTTGCAGAACATCACTTTATTATCTATGGGGTTCTTTTATTTACAGCCGGTTTAACTGCATTTTACTCATTTAGACTTGTTGCATTGATCTTTCATGGTGAGGAGCGTTACAAGATTTTTGGTATCCATCCTCATGAAGCATATAGATTTATGTTAATTGCAATGAGTCCGTTATTGATCCTTGCTATGATCGCTGGAATCTTTCAAGAACCTTTCTTCCATATGGTAGAAGAAATACTCAATGCGCATGAATATCATATACATTCCCATACGACTTTATGGATCATGCTTGTAGGTACACAGGTGTTTGTTGGTTTGGCTATTTTATATGCATACAAAAAATATGCTTCTTGGAGTAGTGTTCCAGATGGTACAAGTCCTATTGAGAATTCTTTTATATATAAATTGCTTTACAATCAATACTATATCCCGTATTTCTATGAAGAGTATATTGTGAAACCGTATAGAGAAGCATCAGAACTTTTCTGGACAAAAGTAGATATGAAAATAGTGGATGCAACTGTTGATGGAATTGCAGGTATTGTTTATGGCACAGGTGAAAGAACAAGGCAAATGCAAAGTGGTAATTTATCTACTATGCTGAAATGGATGGTAGCAGGACTGGTGGTACTGCTTTCACTCGCTGTGGTTTTTGGACTTGCAGCAAGATATTCTGATGAGATTTTTGTATTCTTATCAGGTTTAGGAGTTTAGTATATGTTAGATCATATTTTATCGTTATTGATTTTCTTTCCGGCATTAGCAGCTGTTTTAGGATTTGTGATACAAAAAGAGAGTATTCGTGCATACGGTGTGACTGTTTCAGCTATTGAATTTGCACTAGCACTTTGGCTATGGCTTGTATTTGATGGAAATGTCTCTGGAATGCAGTTTATGGAAAATATTCCATTAATTCCATCTTTCGGAATTAACTATATACTTGGAGTAGATGGAATCTCTCTTTTTATTATCATATTAGCTGCCTTTTTTACAATGATAGGTATAGCCAGTTTGACAGACACTGCTAATGTAAAGCACATGATTATTACACTGCTGTTTTTACAAATGACAATGGTAGGTGTGTTTGCTGCACTTGACGCTATTGTATTTTACATCTTTTGGGAGCTTTCTTTGGTACCTATGCTTTATATCATTGGTGCATGGGGTGGTCCATTGCGTGTATATGCTTCTATCAAATTCTTTTTATACACTTTTGCAGGTTCACTGGTGATGTTAGTAGGTATGCTGTTCATGGCATATTTTTATTATCAGGCAACAGGTATTTGGAGTTTTGCTATCTTGGATTGGTATAGACTTATTTTGCCGGAGTCGTTCCAATTATGGCTTTTTGCAGCATTCTTTATCGGCTTTGCCATTAAGGTTCCAATGTTTCCATTTCATACATGGTTACCATATGCACATGGACAGGCTCCGACTATCGGTTCTGTTATTCTTGCAGCAATACTTTTGAAAATGGGTACATATGCATTCATACGTTTTTCATT
>JANTGW010000009.1 GCA_024762705.1 Sulfurimonas sp. | reverse complement strand
GGTGTTATTCTTTTTGACAGATTCTATAACAATAGAAACAGAACAAAGAATATACTTTCCCCTTATCAACTGCAAAAACTGACACAATCTTTACGATATTTTTCAAAAAAACCGCTTTTTATAGCCGTGGATCAAGAAGGCGGTAAAGTAGCCAGACTCAAACCCGAATACGGATTTAAAAAAATCCCCTCAGCCTATGCCGTCTCCTGTATGCCTTTGCAAAAAGCGGTAAATATCTATGACACCCAGACTAAAATGCTTAAAGATGCAGGCATAAACATGAACTTTGGACCCGTTGTGGATTTAAGCATTAACCCAGAGAACAAAGTCATAGTAGGACTTGAACGTTCCTATGGAAGTGATCCAAAAGAGGTCGTTAGATACGCACAAACAATGATAGATGCACAAAAAAAGCACAAAGTTATCTCTGTGTTAAAACATTTTCCCGGACACGGTTCGTCTCTTGGTGATTCGCATGAAGGCTTTGTGGACATTACACATACCTGGCAGGAAAAAGAGCTGGAACCTTATAAAATACTCATCAATAAAGAAAAAGCCGATGCCATTATGATAGCCCATGTTTTTAACGCTCGTCTCGATGACAAATACCCTGCTACACTCTCTTACAAAATCAACACACAACTCTTACGCAATACCCTGCATTTCAAAGGTCTCATCATCAGTGACGATATGCAAATGAAAGCAATCTCAGCGAATTACTCACTCAAAGATGCTGTAACTTTAGCCATCAACAGCGGTGTGGACATCTTACTTTTTGGCAATCAGCTTGCACACAATTCCACAAAAGAGATAGTTGAAACTATTTTCAAACAGGTTAAGAACAAGCAGATTCCACTTGAACGTATACAAGAGTCAAACGCACGTATAACGAGCTTACATGTAAAGCATACCATCATCCAAAAACCCATAATATTTGGTGAAAAACGCAAAGAGATGACACGTGCTTATATCGCGAAACATTACGGCTTACATGTAAAGGACATTACTATAGAGCCTAAAGTGATCGTGCTGCACTGGACTGCCGTTATGGATCTCAATGACAGTTTTTCCAGACTCTACCCCGAAAAATTGCTTACCGACAGAAAAGAGATCGCCAAAGCCTCTGCACTCAATGTCTCAGCACACTATTTGGTTGACCGCGACGGAACGATATACCAACTAATGCCTGACAACATGATGGCGCGTCATGTCATTGGACTCAACTATACAAGCATAGGCATTGAAAATGTCGGTGGAGAGGCAAACAAAAAAGAGGATTTAACACCTGCGCAGGTACGTGCAAACATAGCCCTTGTCAAATACCTCAAACAAAAATATCCGGATATTGACTACCTCATCGGTCACTACGAATACACAAAGATGCAAAACAATCCGCTTTGGCTCGAACGTGATGCAGGATACAGAACAAAAAAAGCGGACCCTGGAGTAGATTTTATGTCCAAGGTCCGTAAAGGTGTACAGGAGTTAGACCTCAAGGCTGCGAATGAGTAACGGTTTCTCTTCTTTGGACTGGTTCGTTTTTGCGGCCTATTTTCTGGTGCTTGCCATCAGTTCTTACCTCTTTTCGCAGTTTCAAGTCAAATCCGCAAGAGACTATTTTGTCAGCTCCAACACTATGCCGATGCTCGCTGTTGCCATCTCCATCGTTGCCACATCACAGTCAGCCGCTACGTTTTTGGGTGTTCCCGAGTTTGCTTATGTACATGATTTGACCTTCATAGGTTTTTATATTTCTGCTCTTATGGCCGTTGTCTTCATCTCAGTGGTCTTTGTGCCGAAGTTTTACAAATACAAGGTCGTCACGGTTTATGAACTTTTACAAACACGCTACGGTGAGAGTGCGAAAAAGCAGGCAGGGTTGATGTTCTTACTCGGGCGCATCATGGCAAGCGGAGCCAGACTTTACATCGGCGCACTTGCTGTGAGTATGATACTTTTTTTAGACATCAGCTTTATACATATGCTTATTTCTATCTTCCTTTTAATACTGGGTGCTTTGGCCTATACCTATTTTGGCGGCATAAAGTCCATCATTTTCAGTGACGTCATTCAAGCAGCCACCTATGTCGGTGCAGGAATTTTGGTCTTTTGGTACCTCTATGTTTCACTTCATAATGTCGATATACTGCAGATTTTACAAGCACACAACAAGTTACATGTAATAGACACTTCTCTTGATGGTAAGTTCAGTATTTTGGCACTTTTTAGCGGCTGGCTGCTTTTAAATATAGCCGCATTCGGGCTGGACCAGGACATGACGCAAAGAGTGCTCAGCTGTAAGAACAAAAATGATGCCGCAAAATCGCTCATACTCTCCATAATTTTTACTATTCCCATCGTTTTACTTTTTTTAGGCATCGGTGCACTTCTATTTGTGCATTATCAGACAAGCGAGGTCACACAGAACTTTCAAGGTGAGAGCATCACGATATTTATGTACTACATTTTAAATGAGATGCCCTCAGGTCTTCGAGGTCTTGTAACAGTCGGAGCCATTGCCGCAGCACTCTCAAGTACGAACTCTGTTTTAGGTGCTATGGCCTCTGTCGCGGTGGAAGATTTGTACAGACCTTGGAAAATACAAAGAGATCCCAAAACGGATGAAGCACATTTTTTAAAAGCTTCACGCAATGCCGTGCTTATTTTCGCTCTCATTCTCTCACTCATGGCCATCATAAGTTACTTCTGGCAAAGAGAGAGTGAACTGTCACTTGTCAGTTTTGCACTAGGTGTAATGACCTTTGCCTACACGGGACTACTTGGTGTCTTTTTTAGTGCAGTTTTTACTTCAAGAGGCAGTGCCAAAACTGTTCCCTATGCATTAGTCGGCGGATTCCTTACTGTTTTAATATTACAGCCTTATATATCCGGTATACATATAGGTTTTGCCTTGCAAATGGTTTTAGGAACAATGGTTGCATTTTTGATCATGCAAACAAGTCCTTCCAAGCTTTAATCTTTAATTGCTATAATTTGACCATGACACAAACAGAAAAAATGCAAAAACTCTACATCGGTGTAATGAGCGGGACAAGTCTTGACGGGATTGACCTTGCCTTATGTGCGATAGATGGGACAGACTGCAAGCTTCTTACCTCCCATGAGTACCCGTTTCCAAAAGCACTTAAAGATGAAATATTATTCCTTATTGCTTCAGATGTATCACTCAAGCAACTGGGTGAATGTGACACAAAACTAGGGATGCTTTTTGCAGAGTGCATTAATGATTTTATGCAAAAAAACGCTTTACATGTAAATGGTATTACAGCCATCGGTCTGCACGGACAAACACTTTGGCACGAGCCAAACTCTGCTTATCCTTTTTCCATGCAGCTTGGCAACCCCAACATTGTTGCAGCCAAAACCGGCATTGATACTGTAGCTGATTTTCGAAGAATGGACATCGCTCACGGCGGAGAGGGTGCGCCTTTTGCACCGCTATTTCATAAGTTTTTATTTGCAAATTCGGAGCAAAAAACGGCACTTGTAAACATCGGCGGCATGGCAAACATCTCTTTACTTTTTGACACATTGCAAGGATGGGATGTCGGCTGTGGCAATGTTTTGATGGACCTTTGGATACAAAAGACACAGCAGCAGAAGTTTGATACAGATGGTGTTTTTGCCAAAAGTGCCCAACCAGATGAAGCCCTGCTTGAAAAAATGCTTGATGATGCGTATTTCAGACAACAACCGCCAAAAAGTACGGGCAGAGAGTATTTTAATAAGGCCTGGCTCACACAAAAACTCCAAGGATTTGAACATCTCAGTGATGCACAGGTACAAAGAACGCTTTTGGAACTTACAGCGCAAACAATAGCCAAGGATGTCAACAACACGGACTCAGCACAGCTCATCATCTGCGGCGGCGGAGCCAAAAACAGCTTTTTGCTGCAAAGACTCAGGGAGCTCTGTCGTGCAGAAGTTTTGGCAAGTGATGCACTCGGCATAAGCAGTGATTTTTTAGAGGCTATGGCCTTTGCCTGGTTTGCAAAAAAACGTATGCACAAAGAACCGCTTGCACTCAGCAGTGTGACAGGCAGTCAAGAAGATTCTATAGCAGGAGCTATTTATGCAGCAAATTAAAGAGTGGTTAGAACAAACACCTTACAAAGACTACAAACTAACCGTTGCTTCTGCAGATGCTAGTTTTAGAAAATACTATAGACTCTCAAATGCTGGTACAAGTTTGATTTTGATGGATGCGTCCTTGGAAAAAGAGTCACTCAAACCTTTCTTGGATGTTACCAAAAGGCTTCTTGCTACCAAGGTCAAAGCACCTAAAATCTTCACACAGAATCTAGAACTGGGATTTTTGATACTTGAAGATTTCGGTAATACCAATCTACTCGATGTACTAAACTCGCAAAACTACAAAGAGCTTTATGAAAAAGCGATAGATGAGATCATAAAAATGCAAGATGCAAATGCCCGCGGACTGCCTCTGTATGACAAAGGGTTCTTGCATGCTGAGATGGATCTCATGCAGGAGTGGTATCTTGAGAAAAAGCTTGCCCTTGCTTTGAGCAGTGAACAAAAAAAGCTTATAGCCTCCACGCTTGATGCCATTTCACAAGTCGTACTCTCTCAGCCGCAAAATGTTTTCGTACACCGTGATTTTCATTCACGTAACATCTTACTCACGCCGAAAAATGAACTTGGGATCATTGATTATCAAGATGCTATGAACGGTGCAATTACATATGACTTGGTCTCACTGCTCAAAGACTGCTACATTGCCTATGAGCACAAAGAAATAGAAGAGTTGGCACTTTTATATGCCCGTAAAAAAGGCTTACATGTAACAGATGAAGCATTTTTGAAATGGTTTGACTTTATGGGCTTGCAGCGGCACATAAAAGTGCTGGGCATTTTTTCACGTCTGCATCTGCGTGACGGTAAGGACGGGTATTTAAAAGATATTCCGCTCACACTTCGTTATGTTCTTGAGACCGCTTCACGGTATGATGAGACAAAAGAGTTCGCAAAACTTTTAGAGGAACTCACACAATGAAAGCCATGATACTTGCAGCCGGACGCGGCGAGCGTATGCGTCCGCTTACCGACTCCCTGCCAAAACCCTTGTTACATGTAAAGGGTAAACCCCTCATTGAGTGGCATATAGAAAGACTGGCAAAAAACGGCTTTAAAGAGATCGTCATCAACATCGCGCATCTGGGACATAAGATTCCTGAGTATTTAAAAGACGTCTCAAAATGGGGCGTACAGATTCACTACTCTGACGAACAGCAAAGTGGAGCCTTAGAGAGTGCGGGCGGGATTAAAAAAGCGCTGCCTCTTTTAGGTGATGCACCTTTTTTGGTCGTCAACGGCGACGTATTCTGTGACTATGAATTCAATCCGGATTTTACACTCGAAGAGGGTATGCTCGCTCACCTTATTTTAGTACAAAACCCTGAACACAATCCACAGGGTGATTTTGGACTGCAAAACGGCCGTGTCACAAATATAGCGGATACGATGTACACCTTTTCCGGCATAGGCTATTACCATCCAAAACTCTTTGAAGATGTGACGTTACAAAAAAGCCCACTGGCACCTCTTTTGAGAGAAAATATAGAAAAAAAACGTGTCAGCGGAGAGCTGTTTAACAAGATGTGGCACGATATCGGCACACCAAAAAGGTTAAAAGATATAAATGAGAACTAAACTATTATTACTCCTTGCTCTAAGCACTGTGCTTTTTGCAAAATACGACAACTGTACCTTTCAAAACAAACATTATGAAGATATTTGTAAAAAAGTCGTCAAACACGGTGTCAGTTACAAATATGCCAATGAGTTTCTGCTCTCCTACTTCAAAACACAAAAATATGATGAGATCAGCTGGAAATACCTGCAGCCTTCAAAGATAAAGTACCATAAAGAAAAAGAGAAACAGGCAAATAATGTACTGATCAAGTTTGTGCCAAAAATGGTACAACATTTAAAACGCTATAAAAAAGTCTATGACTACGCCGAAAAAAAATATGGTGTCAACCGTGAGATCATCGCAGCGATTTTACTCAAAGAGACCAAACTCGGAAAAATCAAACCCACACATGATGCCTTCATCGTCTTTAACACCATAGTAGTACGCACAAAACCAGATACGCATAGAAACAAATGGCTGCTTAAGATGGGCAAAACGAATATGGCTGCCATTATTGAGCATTGCTACAAAAAAGGCGTCAAACCCGAACAATGCAACCTGCCAAGCTCTTACGCCGGTGCTGTCGGCATCCCACAGTTTATGCCAAACAGTTTTATCTATACTGACTCGCATAAAGGCAAAGTCGCAGATCTGACAAAGATGGAAGATGCCATTTTATCTGCTGCTAAGTTCTTACATGTAAAGGCAAAATTTGACACACTCATAGAGTGGGATAAAATGCCCAATGTTCCTTTAATAGAGAAAGAGTGGTATGCATATGCCTATAAATACGATAATGCCTCTTTTTGTTATGAAAAGAATAAAAAAACAAACAAAAAATACAAATGTTTTACTAAAGAAAAAGAGTATTTAGACTATATGAAAATGTATGTACAAAAAATCATGCGCTACAATAATTCTTCCAATTATGCCGTAGGCGTACTTCGCCTGGCATACGACGCACACAAAACTCTACAAAAACAATAAAACCTTTTTATAGCTTTTGTGCTATAAGTGCAAGCTCCAGGCTTCCGCTGACATAGTTGGCAAAAAATGTCAGTGTTTGCACATCTTCTTCGCTAAAACCACCCTCTTTGTTTAAAAGCTGAATGACTCCAACAACTTCACGTTTGGAGTCAAATATTGGGATCGTTATCATATTCTCAGTTGTATAACCACTTTTTTTGTCTATATTTGGTAAAAATCTTTCATCTTCATAAGGATTGTTCACCACCTGTGGGCTTTTACTGTTGTATGTGGCACCAACTATGCCCGAATCAAGTGCGACGATGATTTTACCCATACCGTCACTATGTGTTGTCCAAAGCATTTTATCATCGTTGTCCACTATAAATATAGAACATCTTTGTGCCCCAACCAACTCCTTTGCTTCTTCACTTATCAACTCTATAACATTGTGCATATCTTCAGTCGCCATTAACTTTTTACCAAATTCGGCAATTCTACTCACTTGTTTCATATTAATCTACTCTCTTTTCTTGGTCTATATAAGTGTTCAGCAGTTCTAAGAATCCGCTCACATAATGTGCAAAGAATATCATAAATCGTACATCTTCTTCATCGAAACCTTCTTCTTTGTTTAAAAGTTCCATTACTCCGATAATCTCTCTTTTTGAGCTAAAGATAGGTGCCGTAATGATATTTTTGGTAATGTAACCGGTCGTAGAATCAATCTCAGGCAAAAATTCGGGATGTCTGTATGCATCATTTGTCATTACAGGTTTTTTTGCCTTAAGCGTATAGCCTACCAGACCTTTGTCTGCAGGAAGCGTGATTTTTTCCACTCCGTCAGCCAATGTTGTCCACATTTTGTTTTCACCGGCATCATAAATGAAAATAGAGCATCTTTCAGCACCTATGACATCTTTAACATATTTGGATATGAGAGGCAGACCGTCTTCAACAGATCTTTTAGTTAAGAGCTCTCTTGCAAACTCAGCAAGCTTTAATGATTTATTTTTATATTTCATAACCAGAACCTCTCTGTTAATTTATTGCAACTATTATAGTGTAAAATTCTACTAAAAAAAAGGAAAAACAATGAGTAAGTATACTATTTTACATAATCCACGCTGTTCAAAGTCGCGTGAGGCACTTAAAATCTTAGAGGAAAACGGTATTACTGCCGATGTTGTCAAGTATCTTGACGAACGCCCGAGTGCAGCTCAGCTTAAAAATCTTATAAAGATGCTCGGGTTAGAAAGTGCAAGAGATATGATGCGTACAAAAGAGGCCATTTACAAAGAGCTTGATTTAAAAAATGAAAAAGATGAAGAAAAATTGATCCAGGCTATGGTCGATAACCCAAAACTTATTGAGCGTCCTATCATTATAAAAGATGACAAAGAGGCAATAATTGCAAGACCGCCTGAAAAAGCAAAAGAGTTCTTAGAGGTCTAATTTTTCTATCTTCACTCCGTTGTCTTTTAAGAACTTTGAGACAGTTTCGGAGTGGGTATGCTCATACTCTTTGGCATAAACAATACGTTTAATCCCGCTTGCTATAAGGTTTTTACTACATTCACTGCAGGGCTCGAGCGTCACATAAATTGTGGCATCTTCTATGGAAATACCTTTTCTCGCTGCCCAGATGATAGCATTCATCTCCGCATGGATCTCATAGGTCTTGCTCCAGTCATGATGCTCTTTAGTGTATTCGTCATTCCAATGTTCACAGCAGTTTGTGTAGCCTGCAGGTGTTCCGTTGTAGCCTGTACTTAAGATTCGTCCGTCTTTTACTATGACCGCACCGACCTGTTTGGACACACATTTTGATGCCGAAGCTATTTCTGAAGCTATGTTTATGAAATTTTTGTCACTAAGCATGGTTTATTTTGGAAGCCTGATGATGTTGATGTCTGCATTATCACGAAGTCTGGCAAAATAATCACTCAGTACGGCTTCTCGTTTTTCTTCCATTAATGCATTGACGATTTCCGGTTTAAGTGTATTTAAATCAGCCTCACCTGCTTTTATAACTGACTTCACATAAAAACTCATGAACCCGCCTTTTCCGTCAGATACAATCGGTGTAAAGTGATCTTGCGGTGTTGTTTGCAACATCTGTGCAAGAGCTGGAGAAATTCTTTCATAAACAAGTGTCTGCTCCTGCGTTTTGATATCCGGTGCATAGAACATCGGATTGTCTATTTTCTCTTTGAGTCTCTTTTGATCTTTTGCCGAGTAGATGATGACCGTAAAAGATCCAGGGTGATTAAATTTGTCTTTATGCAGTGCATAGTACTCTTTGATCTCTTCATCTGTCGGCTGAGACAATGAAGACATAGCAATGGCATTGTAAAGTTTTTGGCTTAAAAGTTTTTGCTTCATCTGCTCTTTGAACTCTTGGGAATTAAGTCCGTTTTGTTCTCTGATGGCATCATACAGTTGGCTGATGGTCATACCGTTGGATTCTGCCATTTTTTTAATCTTGTCGTATACTTCTGCATTTGAAACTGAAATATTTCTCTTAGCGGTTTCACTTTCTTCAAGTTTTTTACGGATCAAAATATCAGTAGCCTGCTTTACATCTATATGCCGCGCTTGCATCTCTTTTTCTATATCTAGCAGAGTGATAGCCTTGTCTTCTACAACAACTGCCACGCCGTCATACACATCAGCATTGAGAAATCCTGTCATAAGCACCAGTATTAAAAGTAATTTAGTCATAAAAATCCATTTTATTAAGTTTTAAACGGTATTTTACCAACCTTTAACCAACAATTGCCTAAAATTGCAAAACATAATAAAAAAAGGTTTATACCATGGTTGTTACACGTTTTGCTCCATCCCCTACAGGGTATCTACATATCGGCGGTTTGAGAACTGCACTTTTTTCTTACCTCTGGGCGAGAAAAAATGACGGGAAATTTTTACTGCGTATTGAAGATACCGATAAAGCGAGAAACTCAGAAGAAGCGACACAGGCCATATTAAATGCTTTTGAATGGCTCGGTCTTGAGGCTGACGGAGAGATCACATACCAAAGCAAACGTGAAGATATTTACAAAAAATATATACAGCAGCTTCTTGATGAAGATAAAGCCTATAAATGCTATATGAGCAAAGAGGAACTCGATGCCCTGCGTGAAGAACAGATGGCGAATAAAGAGCGTGCGAAATATGACGGAAGATATCGTGATTTTTGCGGTACACCGCCTGAGGGTGTCGAACCGGTCATTCGTATAAAAGCACCGCTTAGTGGTGAAATTGTTGTTCATGACGGCGTAAAGGGCGATGTTGTATTTCAAGCCGAAGATATCTTGGATGATTTTGTCATTGCCAGAGCTGACGGAACACCAACTTATAACTTTGTTGTAGCTATTGATGATGCTTTGATGGGTGTCAATGAGGTCATCCGTGGAGACGACCACCTCTCAAACACGCCAAAACAGATAGTTGTTTATGAAGCACTCGGATTTGAAATACCAAAATTCTATCATGTGCCTATGATTCATAATGCACAAGGGAAAAAACTCTCAAAACGTGACGGCGCAACTGATGTTATGGCTTACAAAGAGATGGGCTATCTGCCACAGGCACTTTTAAACTTTCTTGTACGTCTTGGCTGGAGTCACGGTGATCAGGAAATTTTCTCTATGGATGAGATGAAAGAGCTTTTCGATCCAAAAGACATTAACAAGTCAGCATCCATCTATAACACTGAAAAACTTGACTGGCTTAACGCTCACTACATTAAAAATACGCCAAACAATGAACTTGAAGAACTGCTTGTAGACTTTGGCGTCGTACTAAGCTCTCATGACAAGAAAGAGATTTTACTTGATGCCCTCAAAGAGAGAGCAAAAACACTTAAAGAACTTGTAGAACTTATAAATGAAATTGTCATCGCCCCGACGTCTTATGATGAAAAAGCATCCAAAAAAGCTTTTAAAGGCAATGCGATAGAAGTACTTGAGGTCTTTGCAAACAGACTTGCTGAGGCAGATGAATTGCATCTGCCTGTTGACTATCATCATGTTATGGAAAAGGTCGTTGAAGAGATGGAGATAGGCTTTGGAAAGATCGGACAACCGCTTCGTGTTGCACTTTTAGGAAAGCTAAGTGGTCCGGGTCTTGATGTTGTCATGGCTGTATTAGGGCGTGATGAAACGCTCTCGCGTATAGCAAACGCCGTACTTGCTCACGCAAACTAAGACAAGCGGATTTAGCGGTGAATCCTCTTCTCTTTACTGCCGCATTACTGGGAGTCTTCGCACTTCTGAACATGTACATCTCAAAGCGTCTCATCGCACATCTGGACATCACCCAAAAACATAAACAAAATTTTCGATTTTTTTTATATCTTAACCTTTTAGGCATACTTTTTTATGCACTCGGCAGATACTACATCAATGTTCCGGGGTGGCTTTACTTTCTTTTCAGTCTGCCCATAGGCATTGTATTTTTACTTTTTTGCACCACCCTTGTTTATGACATCTCAAGAGTGATGCTCCACCACACTCCGCTCTCAAATACAAGAAGAAAGTTCTTTAAGCGCTCTCTTGATGCCTCTTCTTTTGCAGTGGCAGGGACTATGAGTCTCAGTGCCATTTATGAAGCGCGCCATGTTCATGTACAAAAAGTCGATATTGATATAAAAGGACTCAAAAAGCCGTATAAAATTGCTCAGATAAGCGACACCCACATCGGCGGTCTTATAGACAAAAAGTTCATTAAAAGCATCGTAACCAAAGTAAATGCATGTAATCCGGACCTTGTTGTCATAACAGGCGATTTGATCGATATAGACATCAAAAAAGCACAACCCATACTTCAAGAACTAAAAGAGCTTCAATCAACATACGGTACCTATTACATAGTCGGAAATCACGAGTATTTTCACGGCATAGAAAACATCATAGCAGCCGTCAAAACTTTGGGCATCAGAGTCCTTGAAAATGAAAATGTTTACATCGGAGAAGAAGCTCGGGGCTTTAATCTGGCAGGTGTATATGACGTTTTTGGATACAGAGCGGGAAAATTTCTTCCAGATATTCTAAAAGCACTCAAAGGCACACAGGATTCACCTACTGTATTGCTCGCACATCAACCTAGATTTATAGAAGAAGTGCCAAGCGATGTTGATTTGGTTTTAAGCGGACATACCCATGGCGGTCAGATATATCCTTTTAGATTTTTAGTCTCACTTGCGCAGCCTTACATCAGTGGTCTGCATCAACACACAAAAGACTTACAAATTTATGTAAACAAAGGCACGGGCTTTTGGGGACCGCCCATGCGCCTTGGTGCCAGTGCCGAAATAACGGACATCACACTACTTCCGGCTTAATTAACGCAAAAAAGATACAATACGAAAATGAAAAACAAAACTATAAACATAAAATACATTTTCGAGTTGGCATGGCATAAAAAATCTTCTCTCATTAACGGTCAGGTCTTTACCCTTTTAGCCATTATAGTCAGTGTGCCTATTCCTTTGATGCTGCCGGTCATGGTCGATGAAGTACTCTTGCATAAACCGCAGTACATCGTCCCGACAATCGACAAACTTCTAGGCAGCGGCTCTGCATTTTATTATATTGCCTTGGTTGCTTTTGCTGTTATATTCTTACGCTTTTTATACTACTTTTTAGGTGTTATCAGCACGAAGATATTTACCAAAATATCAAAATATGTCACCTTTATGATTCGTACGCGTCTTTTAAAGCATCTTGAAGTAACCTCTATGAATGCCTATGAAACGCTTGGAAGCGGTGCAATTACTGCAAACCTCATCACTGATGTGAATACACTTGATGCATTCATCATGAGCAGTGCTTCACGCTTTGTGGCTTCTGTTTTAACGCTTCTTGCCGTCGGGATTGTAATGATCATGATTAACCCTATTTTAGGCATTTTAATACTCTTTGTACAACCTTTAATAATGTTCGTCAGTAAAAAGATGTCTGCAAAGGTCGGTGAGCTTAAAAAAGAAGAAAATCAGGCAATATCGGAATTTCAGGAAAATGTCGGCGAAACCCTTGAACTCTTTGGACAGATAAAGGCCAGCAACAAAGAGAAGCACTTCTTTACTAAGGCCATAGAACAGGCAAAAAAGATCCAGGACAAATCCAATGAGTTCGGTTTTAAAAGTGTTGCCTTTGAGAAGCTCTCTTACACAATATTTTTAAGTGTTTTTGAGCTTATTCGCGCTTCAGGGCTTTTACTTGTTGCTTACAGCGATTTGAGCATTGGTATGATGTTTGCGATGTTTGGCTACATCTGGTTTATCATGACACCGGTGCAGGACATCCTCTCTATGCAGTACAGCTATGCTTCTGCCAAAGCCGCACTTGAGAGAATCAACAAAGTACTCACGCTCAAAACAGAAACAAGCGGAGAGAAAAAACTTGAATCAGACAGCATTGATATAGCCTTGAAAAATCTATGCTTTACCTATGCAACAAGTGAAAAACTCATCCTTAAAGATATCACCTTTGATGTCAAATACGGCTCTAAAATAGCACTTATCGGGGCAAGTGGAAGCGGAAAGACCACCCTTGCACAGATCATAGCGGGCTTTTATGAAAAAACATCTGGTGAACTGAGATACAATTACATCCCCACAGAAGAACTCGACAAACACTCTGTACGAGAGAAGATATTTTTGGTTTTACAGATGCCTATACTCTTTAACGCTTCGCTGCGTTTTAACATCACGATGGGACATGAGAAGGTAAGTGATGAAGAGATTTATAAAGCTCTTGAAATCGCACAGCTCACAGATATGTTAAAAAGCATGCCAAGTGGACTTGAGACCATAGTCGGTCATCACGGCATAAGGCTCTCAGGCGGACAGAGACAAAGACTCAGTATTGCCAGAATGGTCATCGCAAACCCGAGTGTGGTCATTTTTGATGAATCCACTTCTGCACTCGATGTACACACTGAAGCAAAACTTTTTGCGGCACTTACGCCTTTGCTTAAGAACAAAACCGTCATAACGATCGCCCATCGTCTAAGCACCGTAAAAAATGCCGATATGATCTATGTGCTCAATGAAGGCGAAATAGTCCAGCGCGGAAAACATGAAGAGCTTGAAGAACAAGAAGGACACTACAGTGAATTTATAAAGGAGCAATTGCTATAAAACATTTAGCGCAATCACAAAAAGAACTTCTGGCATGGTATGAAAAGCATGGCAGACATGAACTTCCTTGGCGAAATACTGACGATATTTATCACATATATCTAAGTGAAATCATGCTGCAGCAAACACAGGTCAACCGTGTACGAGATGAATACTATCCACAATTTCTAGCAAAGTTTCCCACCCTAACATCTCTTGCAAAAGCACCGCTCGATGAAGTCCTCGCTGCCTGGAGTGGTTTGGGTTACTACTCACGTGCAAGAAACCTGCATAAAACAGCACAACTTTCCCAAGATTCTTTGCCAGAAACACTCAAAGAACTGCTTGCACTGCCTGGCATCGGAGAGTACACCGCAAGTGCCATTTGTAGTTTTGGCTACAACCAGAGTGTTCCCGTGGTCGATACAAACATTTCCAGAGTGCTCAAACGCTATTTTGCTCTCTTACATGTAAAGGACAAAACAGTATGGGAATATGCACAAGAACTGCTCAACCACAAAAACCCCAGAAGCCATAATCTGGCCTTAATGGATCTGGGTTCTAGGGTTTGCCTGCCAAAAAGTCCAAAATGTGATGAGTGTCCCCTGCAAGCCAACTGCCAGGGAAAAGAAGAAGCCGAACTTTATACACAAAAGAAAAAAACAGAGTATGAATCCCTTGAACTCTTTTACGGTATATGCGTAAAAAACGACAAAATAGCACTCACTCCCGCTACGGGGAACATGTACAAAGGTATGCTCGAACTCCCAAGTGTTGACCCCATAGAAGAAGATTTTCTAGGCAGTTTCAAACATGCCTATACCAAATACCGCTTACATGTAAAACTCTACAGGCTGCAAGAGTTTGAAAATGCCATCTGGATTCCTACGGATGCCTTACATGTAACCCCGGTATCTTCACTGACAAAAAAAGCACTTTCAACAGCTATGAAGTAAAACCACTCTGTTTCTACCACTCTCTTTTGCCTTATAAAGTGCATTGTCCGCACTTTTATATATGTGTTTTACTTCCCCTTTGTTTGCGTCAGAAAGGTAACATACGCCTATAGAGATGGTTGCCACACCATAATTTTCATTGTACAAATGTTCAATGTTTAACTTCTCTACTTCTTTACACATACTTTCTAAATGTCCGAGTGTTTCTTCTTGTGTGTAGGCACTGCAGATAAAACCGAATTCCTCTCCGCCCAGACGAAAGAAGAACTCATTGGCACGCTGTGTCAGCTCTGATATTGTTGTTGCGATTTTCTGCAGCACCTCATCACCTGCATCGTGTCCATAGTTGTCATTATAAAGCTTAAAATTATCCACATCCATAATGGCAAAACAAAAACTTTCATGGGTTCTTTTTGCTCTGTTAAGCTCTTGTGGAAATATCTTGTTAAAGTAACGTCTGTTATAAATATCTGTCAAAGCATCCTTGATGGAAAGTTCTTCATACTTGTGTCTCAGCCTGTACATTTCACTGACATCATTGAAAGTTACCATTATGTGCATAGTATTTTTTTCAAATATCTTTTTTATATATACAGAAAAATAATATTCACGATTCAGATAGCATATTCTAACAATAGGCTCTTTTGCCGCTAAAACATCCTTAACCCACTCATCTTCTCCACTGACTATGGTGTCTCCATATTTTGAAGGTGAAAAAAGGTGGCATATGCATTTGTATTCTCGTCTAAACTCTTCTATAGAGACATACTCTTTGAAGAAATTAAAAAAT